>CAUJFR010000362.1 GCA_963169885.1 Bacteroidota bacterium | reverse complement strand
AGTAGCCTCGTATAGTCCTTTCTCCCTTTTTTTCATGCTTAGCGGAGAAATTACATCGTGGGAACTGAATATCATCACCTGTTCCTGGTTAAACAGATTCAGGCCGTGTGTAAATACCGGACCTTCTTCCAGTACTTCATATTGGATTGACACACCGATGGATTCGGTGGTATCAAACCGGTCAGTCATTACACCGGAATTTCCGTGCAACCAGGCTTTTTTCAACAGCAGTTGCCGGTTGTAGGCCTGGACGCCGGACGGCCATTCCTGCAGGGCCATTGTGGTCAGGTGACCCGCGATATATTGCTGAATGATATTTTCGGTGGGTCCGTTGGCAATCAGTTTTCCTTCGTCCAGTAACAAGGCAGCGGAACAGAATTTACGGATACTGTCCAGGTTGTGGCTGACAAATAAGATGGTACGCCCATCCTTACGGCTCACTTCTTCCATTTTCCCCAGGCATTTTTTCTGAAACTCAAGATCACCTACCGCCAGCACTTCATCTATTAATAGAATTTCCGGTTCGAGGTGAGCGGCCACGGAGAAGGCTAACCGCAGTTGCATGCCACTGCTGTAATGTTTAAGCGGTGTATCGATAAATTTCTCCACGCCACTAAAATCGATGATGGCATCCAGTTGACGGGTGATCTCCGCTTTTTTTAATCCGAGAATGGATCCGTTGAGGTAGATGTTTTCCCGTCCGGTTAACTCGGGATGAAAACCAGTGCCTACTTCCAGCAAACTGCCCACCCGTCCACGGATAAAGGCTTCACCGGTAGTCGGAGGAGTGATCCGGCTGATGATTTTTAAAAGCGTGCTTTTGCCGGCACCATTACGGCCAATGATGCCGACTCTTTCCCCTGGTTCAATTCGCAGATCAATATCCCGGAGTGCCCAGAATTTTTCTTTTTTCGCTGCCGGCGAAAAAACTTTTTTTACCGACTGACTCAGGATATCCCGCAAAGCCACATACGGAGCAGATTCATTCAGCTCATATTGCTTGCCCAGGTTTCGTATGTCAATAGCGGGTTTCATCAGGCAATATCAGCGAAGTAAGCTTCTGTTTTTCTGAAAAAATATAATCCGGCCAGGAAAATGATCACGGTAGTGGTTCCTCCTGCAGCCACCAGCAGAAAATCCGGTGTCTGGCCGGTCAGACCACAGCGGAATAACTCAATGGCCGCATTGACCGGATTTAGTGCCAGTACATATTTTAAAACGGGTTGGGAAACGCCCTGAGCCGGGTAAATAACCTGTGAACTGAAGAAAAGCACCTGCAGCAGAAAAGGGATGGTATACCGGAAATCACGGTACTTCACATTCAAAGCGGCGAGGAAGGTGCCGGTACCGAAAGCGGCCAGTAACAATAACAGCAGCCCGCTGAGATAAAAAGGGAGGGTATACCAGTGAAATACCTGTTTGTATACCAGGCAAAAGACCAGGAAAATGAAGAACCCCATTAGAAAATCAAACAGGGACACCAGCACGGCAGCGCCGGGAATGATCAGCCGGGGAAAATAGATTTTTTTAATAATACCCGCATGCTGGATCATGCTTTCTCCGGCATGAGACACTGATGATTGAAAGAGGTTCCAGAGTATCAGCCCGGCAAGAACAAAGACCGGATAGGGCAGGGGGCTGGTATCGAATTTCAGTGTTTTTGAAAAAAGCAGCGTAAAGAGCAGCATCATGCCCAGCGGCTGCAAGATGGCCCAAAGTATGCCCAGGGAAGTCTGTTTATATTTTACTTTAATATCCCGCCAGGTAAAAAAATAGAAGAGTTCCCGGTATTGCCAGATTTCCCTGAATCCGGTACTGAACCGGCCGGGGGGCTTAATATGTGTCAGGGGTTGCTCCATGGGTTGTAAAGATACCCATTGGAGTGGAAAACCAATACAGGGATCAGTTATCGTAATTTACAGGTACCCGGTTCTCTTTGGTCTTATTTTTATCTGATTTTTCCTGGAGCTTTTGTACGTTTCGATTGCCTTTTGGGTCGAGTAATGGCTCGCCTACAGGCGCCTGGCCATCTTCAAGTTTCAGGGTAAAAACCTTGTCAACATGTTTCCATTTCCCATTCTCCCATTTATATCCTTCCTGGTCACCATCAGGTATAAACGTCCATGGTAAATCCGGCTCATCGGATTCTGAGACCAGGTGATCCACCAATATGAGGTCCAGTTCTTCAATATAATTCACCAGCACCCGGGTATTTCTTTTGAATTCCACGAAAAGCCGGTACTGGGGTGATTTAGGGATGGAATCATCTTCATAAGTAAAGAAAGGCCCTCCGAAAACAGGTTCCTTTCTTTCGTTGAAATGCATGACTTCCACCCATTTCATACTGCTTTGTGCACTGTTATTGTCAAACCCAAAGAGGGTATAATAGCTTTTACCCTTGTGTTCGGTCTTAACCATATTGTAGTACATCGCCCCGATCCAGTTACTGCGGGTACGTACTGAGTCCTGTGGTTTATCCGTAAATTCAGAAGCGTCACGAAGTGGTGTCAGTTTTAAAGATCCATCTGGCGTGCGGAATTGAATAGCACCCCGTTGCCGTGAATAATAATCATTATAGCTGATGTTCCAGGTAATGATCCGAAACAGGCTGTCCGGCGAGTATATTTTTGATACCCCCCTGATGGAGTCAAATGGAAACAGGAACGAATGCTTTACCTGCAGGGAACGAACCAACACTTTGGTAAAAGCACTGTCAGCCAGCATTCTTTGCTGTGGAAGACTGTCGGTATTGAGGTGCATCGACAGGTTTTTCAACGTGTCTTCCTTGGCCCGGAGAACTTTAAGGTCAGCCGAACTGATTTTCTGGGCTGAAACAACCGAGACCATACCACAAATAATACTAAGTAAAAACAAGTGCTTCAAGGGAATGCTTTTATAACTGGTAAAGGTAAGTGATCTGACAGATGGGCCTAACGTAAAAAAGGTTGTAAAATTATCCCCGTTTTCATAAAGCTTTTACAAAATCCTCCAGGGTAGTAAAGGCCAGGTCGATTTCCGGATGGGGAAACTCCTGTTGCGGCCGGGTACTGCGTATAAAAACGGTGTGCATGCCTGCATTTCTTCCAAAATGCATATCGCTCAGGTTATTACCCACCATGATGGATTTGGAAAAATCGATCTCCGGGAAATTCAGACGGGCCCTGACCGCCATACCCGGATTGGGCTTTCGTTCCGGATGATCGTTATGGATACTACTGCAATAGTATATCGCATCGATCCGGCCTCCCATGGCTTCTATTTCCCCGGTCATATGTGCATGTATTTCATGCAGGGTTGCTTCCGTCATCAACCCGCGACCCACTCCGCGCTGGTTGGTAACAATGACGATCCTTGAAAACAGGGCAGCCAGTTTGCTAAACAGGGCCGGAGCGCCTGCTGTAAATATAAATTCATCCGGATGAAAGATATAGCTGCCGTCCTTGTCTACATTGATCACGCCATCACGGTCCAGAAACAAAGTCCAGGTTTTATCCACCTGTGTAAGGTCCAGCGGTGGCTGACTGAATTCCGATTGGGCCCGGTTAAAATCTTCGGGTATGCCGATGTCAATAAAGTAGGCGTCCTGAACCAGTCCATAGATGCGTCGGCTGGTAAAAAGTTTTTCCAGGTAGTCTTTTTCAAAGGAAAATTTTTCCGGGAACTCTTCATCCAGGAATTTGTCTTTATCCAGCAGATAAACCCCGCCGTTAATGGTGCCATTTTCATACTGTTTCTTCTCACTGAACCGCTGCACCAGTTGGGCTTCGTTCAGTTCCACCACTCCGTAGCGGTCAAAGTTTTTCATCGGCTTGAGCAGGAGGGTGCACTCGGCCATATGATGAATATGGAATTGGTACGCTGCATGCAGGTCCGCTTTGTACATTGTATCGCCATTGACGACTACTATGTGTTTGCTTTCGGCCCTGGTACAGGCCAGTTGAATGGCACCACCGGTTCCGAGGGGTTCCTCTTCCAGGGCCACAACATATTTCAGTGTGGGAAAATGTCCCTGCAGGTATTCCTCAATTACTTCATGTTTGTAGCCGAGTGAAAATATAAACCGTTCAATGCCCTGCAGCCGCAGGTAGTTTATAACATGGAAAAGAAAAGGGCGGCCGGCCACCGGGGCCATGCATTTGGGAAGGTCAGGAACCGCTTCCCGCAGACGGGTGCCCAATCCACCTGCTAATATGATCGCTTCTTTAATCATTCGTATGAACAGAATTACGCTGACTGACCGAAATAATTTTCTTCCACCAGCTGGCAGATGATATGACCGATGGTGATATGGCTTTCCTGGATACGGGGCGTGTCATTGGAAGGCACATTCACCAGGTAATCGCTGAGCCCCTTCATTTGTCCGCCGGTACTTCCGGTAAATCCAACGGTAATAATTCCTTTTTCCCGTGCCACTTCGAAAGCCTTTATAATATTTTTTGAATTTCCTGAGGTAGACAAACCGATCAGTACATCTCCTTTTAAACCGATGCCATCGATCATTCTTGAATAAATGACGTCATAGCTGTAATCATTCGCTACCGCAGTCAGGTAAGAGGTATTACAATGCAGGGCTTCGGCAGGAAGGGCTTTACGGTCGGTATAAAAGCGGCCGGAGAATTCTGCCGCGAGGTGTTGCGCATCGGCGGCACTTCCGCCATTGCCGCAGAAATAGACCCGGTTGCCTTGTTTAAAAGCC
This sequence comes from Bacteroidota bacterium, assembly GCA_963169885.1. Taxonomy (GTDB): domain Bacteria; phylum Bacteroidota; class Bacteroidia; order Chitinophagales; family Chitinophagaceae; genus JJ008. Next base: position 2,085 of record CAUJFR010000362.1, on the reverse strand, counting down.
CCGGTTACCGCATTCACCACTTGTTCGATAGTATTCAACAGTGTTTCATCTTTCAGCACTTCCTGCTTCGTGTCGATGGAGGCTTGTATGATTTGTCTGATCTTTTCCATAATCAATATTATCCGTTTAAATAGTCCAGGTTTTTAAACCGTGTTCGGTAAACTGGTAATTGCGGTGACGGCCGCCAAAGTTGGCGAGACTGTCAAGCACTTTGTATTTTGTATTGACGGGGCAATAGAAAATCATAAACCCACCGCCTCCTGCTCCTGAAATTTTACCTCCGGTAGCCCCGGCTTTTTTGGCGGTTTCGTAGATATCTTCCATCAGGGGATTACTGATGCCTTCGGCCATTTGTCTTTTTTGCTGAAACCCGTAATCGAGAATTTCCCCGATTTCATTCAGCCGTCCTTTAAGCAGGGCTTCCTTCATCATACGGGCCTGCTCTTTCAGGTGGTGCATGGCTTCGATGGATTTTTCTTTATTATCTGTGACGTTCTTACTTTGTTTCTTAATGATTTCTGCGGACTCGCGGCTGGTGGATGTGTAATACAGCAACAGATTATTCTCCAGTTCGAACAGGTATTGCTGTTTTACCCGAAGCGGATTGACGATTACTTTATCTTCTCCATAAAACTCCATGAAGTTGACCCCGCCGAATGTGGCCGCATACTGATCTTGTTTTCCACCAGCCAGGTTCAGGTCACGGCGTTCGATTTCATAGGCATAATGAGCCATATCATATTCACCCATTGGCAGCTTCAGCATTTCTGCAAAAGCCCCGAGAATCGCTACCACCAGGGTGGAGGAAGTACCCAGGCCGGAACCTGCGGGGGCATCCACATAGGTCGATAAACGGAATCCCTGTTCTTTGATGCCATAATCCTGCTGAATACGGTTGTATACCCCTTTTAACAGATCCAGTTGTCCATTGATGGGTAATCCGGCTGACCAGTCAAAGACCTGTTGTTCCTGCCGGTCGATGGCTTCCAGGATGATCTTTTTTTCATCGAGTGGTTCTATAGTGGCATTGGCATAGAGGGAAAGGGTGGCATTGAGAATCGCCCCACCGTAGAGGTCGCTGTAAGGACTGACATCCGTACCACCTCCGGCCAATCCGATCCGTAAGGGCGCTTTACTTCTGTATATCATTGGCTAACTGGGTAAGGCTGCTGACCATCCGGTCCCAGCTGTATTTTTTTTTCTCTTCACGAAGATGAGGAATAAAATAATCTTCACCTAATTGGTAGAACTGCAGGATACCACCGGCAATGGCCGCCGGATCAGGTTCAGTAACCAGCCCGACTTTTTTATCAGGTACCAGGGCGGGGAGACCACCCACATTGGTGACCACCATCGGTTTTTCGAAATGATAGGCGAGTGGGGTGACCCCGCTTTGGGTGGCATTGCGGTACGGTTGTATCACCGCATCTGCGGCACTGAGATAGTATTTTACTTCACTGTCGGGGATAAAATCCGTACGCAGGTATAATTGTTCCCGGATGCCCAGCAGATCGATCTGCTCCTGGTATCCTTTTTCTTCTTCATAAAATTCACCTGCTACCAGTAACCGGATACCTGCGTTTTTAATAGCCGGCAGGGCCATCGCTTCAAACAGCAGATCCAGTCCTTTATATTTACGGATGAAACCGAAAAAGAGTATGATTTTTTCGTCTGCCGGCAAACCGAGATGCATACGGGCCTCCGTTTTGGGAAGGATGGCGCCAAAATTATCATAGAGCGGATGCGATACCAACAGCGCCGGTTTTGTTTTTTCGAAAAGCCGAAGGTCACTCATTACTTTTTCACTCATCGTGATAAACGCGTCACAACTTTTCAGAAAATACCGGGTAAAGGGTTTGTCGCCCGGACGTTTCTCATGTGGAATCACATTATCCGCAATACAGATGATCTTCGTTTTTTTGTTTTTCCGTGCCCTGCGAAGAATGGTGCCTAAAGCGGGCCCCATCAGTGGCAGCCAGAAACGTACAATGATCAGATCAGCCTGTTGTTTCTTCAGCCAGTTGCCGGTTCTTATCCAGTTAAAGGGGTTAATGGAATTGATCTTTGTATCAATACGCAGGTTTT
>CAUJFR010000361.1 GCA_963169885.1 Bacteroidota bacterium | reverse complement strand
CGGAGGTCAGGAAAATAATGGCCAGTCAGCAGGTTCCTTATTCCCGATATTTCACTACGCCCACGCCCCTGAATAACTGGCTCTGGTATGTGGTGGCCGATTCAGATTCCGGATTTCATATCGGGTACCGTTCTGTATTTGATAAAAAAGACAGTATCCGTTTTCATTATGTGGCACAGCAACAATCATTGTTGAAATCAGTTGCCGGGCAGGAAGACCTGCATAACCTGCTCCGCTTTTCGAATGGGTATTATTCAGTGGAACAACGGAATGACACCCTTTTGTACAACGATATCCGTTTTGGCGAACAAATCGGCTGGCGAAGTTCGGGTGCCCCTTTTGTTTTTTATTATTACCTGGAACATCCTGCTGCGAATAAACTGGTGGTGCAACGGGGTCGTTTTGCCGGATGGGACCGGAATGCCTTCCGTTCTTTGGTTAACCGGATCAGGGGAGAATAATTATTCCTGCCGGAAGTAAAAGGTAAACAACTTAAGTACCGTATTAAAAAAGCCATAGCTGAACCGTTGCCATACGCGGGTGAAAAAATTCACTTTGTTCAGATAATTTTCCGGGGTGATTTCCTTACAATGGTCCCGTATAATCGTTTCCATCATGTCAACAGTAGATCCGGCAAATACGGAATTCCGGATATCCAGATTTAACTCAAGGCTTGCATAGGCACTGATATTGTTTACATTATAAGATCCTACCGTAGTCCAGACACCATCACAGGTGGCCACTTTTGCATGCAACACCGTTTCCTGGTATTCAAAGATGGCAATTTTATTTTTAAGCATCCAGTCATACAGAAAGCGTTCAGCATGTTTGGCCATTTTTATATCAGAAATGCCGGCCAGAATCACTCTTACCCGGACGCCATTTTTAACCGCCTGGGCCAGTTTGCGCCGGTAGAGCAAACCCGGTATAAAATAACTGCACATGATTGTCAGTTCTTTTTCCGAATGGCTGAATGCTTCCAGGTAAGAACGCCAGATCTGCACTTTTCGTTTCACCCAATCATTTTGTCTTACACGTACCTCCTTCCAGTCTGATTGGGGAATGGATGAACAGGCTTCATCAATCTCCTTCCAGGCCAATGCCGGTTGTCTTACTTTTTCCGGCCACATCTGTCTGCAAAGATGATATACAATATAAGCCGCTTCCCCTTCGCAATAAACCGCCATATCCAGCCAGGCTGGGTCACCTGGCAGGTCATTGTACCGGTCACAAATATTAATTCCGCCAACCATGCACCGGAAGCCATCCACCACTACTGCTTTGTGATGTAATCTCCGGCCAAAATAAAAATGTCTGCTTTTGAATAAAGGCTCAAACCATTTGACCTGTACGCCGGATTCCCTTAGCTCGTCCACCGATTTTTGAGATAGTTCCCGTGAAGCATAAGCATCCAGATGGAGAAAGACGGCTACCCCCCGGGCAGCAGCAGCCTGAAGGGACCGTATAACCGTGTTACCTGTATCGTCATCAATAAAAATATAAAACTGCAGATGCACAGAGTGGTTGGCTTCCTCAATCAGTTGCAGCAGCCGGCTGAAAAATTTTCTGCCTCCCCGTACCATTTCAACGCGGTTCCGGCTGGTATAGCCCATATGGATCAGCTTTTTTATCCGGCTCATCAGGTTAATTCTGTTGGATTGTCTGCAATAGCAAAATTACGTATGAGTTCAATCACCTGAGGGTTTGATGCAACTCATTTATACCGGGTAGCCGGTCGGGCTATCTTTAAGAAAAAGGATAATTCTTATGAATGCAATTCCGCTGCCGGAACCAGCCCTTTACCTGAGCATTGCAGCCTGGGTTACAGCTGTTTTCCTGCTGTATTCAGGAATTATGATTATCAAGAAGAAGGGTATTTCGTCTTTACTAATGTGTTTTTATCGCTTTTTTATCCGGGAAGCGGCTTTTTAATCCTGCGAATTGCATTGAATACGTGAACCGGGGTCAGGATGGCCCCGGTTTTTTTCGAAATGGTTTTTCAGTAAAAAACAGGTAAAATGAAAAAAAACCTGCTTCTGTTAAGTCTCAGTTGGTTCCTGACGGGAACCACCTTTTCTCAACAACAACCGGTGGATGCAGACTTTTTTTACCCACAACTGGTGGAGCAGTTTTACGGGCAACATCAGCATCAATTACGTTGGATGCTCCCTGGTAAAGAAGCGGCCTTATTAAGACAAACACTATTGAACCTGATGGACAGTTCACAAAAGCAGGGACTGATACATACAAACTATCATCCTGAACTATCAGGCAAAAAAGAGGAACCTTTACCAGCGGACCCGGCTGAGCAATGGCGGCTTGACCGTTTGTATACGGATGCAGCACTGGCTCTTTTCCAGGATATTTTTCAGGGCGTGAAAGAATCGCCCTGGTTGGGTTATGATGCAGTTTCGGAAAGGTACCGGCAATCAGATGGAGAAAAAATGATCCAATGTCTTTTGCAGGCTAAAACGGCAGCGGACCTGGTTATTACCGCTGAAATGCTAGAGCCGAAAGATGCTGTTTACCTGGCTTTGAAAAATGAATACCGGCGACTCCAACTGGCTAACCGTAAGGATTCGCTTCGGTTGGTCAGGCTGAGTATGAATTATTACCGGTGGTATATGCATTTTCATGCTGATAAAATGATTGTTATTAATCTGGCATCTGCGCGGCTGATGTACTATGAAAATAACCGGCCCGTGTTACAGATGAAGACGGTAGTGGGTAAGACGTCCACCCCTTCGCCCCGGTTTGCAGCCTGGTGCGATCAGGCAATCCTTTACCCATATTGGTATGTTCCCAGGAGCATCACATTTAATGAGTACCTGCCGCTTATCCGGCAAAACCCTTCCTGGCTGGATGCAAAAAATATGCAGGTGATTGACAGCAAGGGAAAGGTGGTCGATCATCACCGGCTCGACTGGTCTTCCTTTCATTCCGGATATTTTCCTTATACAATCCGTCAATCCACGGGTTGTGATAATGCACTCGGGGTGATCAAATTTAATATCAGCACGCCTTATGGCGTATACCTGCATGATACCAATAATAAGCAGGCTTTCTCCTCCGGTTACCGCTATCTCAGTCATGGATGTATCCGGCTGGAAGATCCGTTCGAACTTGGGTATCACCTGCTGGCACATACCCTGGATACGGCCTTTCTGCAATCCTGTTACCGGCAGCAAAATCCGGTATACGAACAGCTGGATTCACCGGTACCTGTTATAACTGTGTATATGCCTGTCTGGCCGGCAGAGGGGGGTAAATTGGCCTATTATAAAGATGTATATCGCTTATTGAAAAAAGAATGAGCAGTTGAATAGTTACAGAATAACAGATAACCATTAAAAAAAGCATCATGAAAAAACTGAAATTACCGGAACATAAGGCCGGTATCTGGCTGGACCAGGAAACCGCATATATTGTACATGTACTTGGCAATACGGTGGATAAAGTGGAAGGGCTTATATCCGATGTGGAATCAAGGGTGAGGATGGCTGGTGAAGGGAAAGCGTATGCCCGTTACGGACATGCTTTTATTGATAACCAGGAGAAGACACAACACCGGCAACATAATCAACGGCAGCATTTTTTCAAGGAAATTCTCAGTCACCTGAAAGGCACGGATTTTCTATACCTGTTTGGCCCCGGGCAGGCAAAAAACGGATTGCAACGGCTGATTGAAAAAGATCACGATCTGACCGGACATATCGCAAAAACAGCCGCAGCGGATATGATGAATAAACGACTGGCGGTAATTGAGACATTGGCTTATTTTAAAAGCGAAGACTATAAACAGTTTAAAAAGGAGCGCCGGAAAGCCATGAAGGCCGTATGATAATGCCATATGGCTATTTTGTTTATTTAGCGGATTCCTCCATCAAAGAGAGTAAATTTGGTCAGGAATAAGTAAGAAATCTATGCATGAACAATTAGCCAGGCTGGAACAATCATTGGAGGGCTTATTATTTTATGATAGCAGCGCCATTCACCAGGCACAGCTGATGGCCTATTCCACCGATGCGTCTGTTTACCAGGAACGACCCAGGGCGGTGGCCATACCGGTATCTGCGGCGGATATTAAAAAACTGGTGCAATATGCCACAGATAACCGGCTCACCCTGATTCCACGTGCGGCAGGAACTTCGTTGGCCGGACAGGTTGTGGGACATGGGATAGTGGTGGATATCTCCCGTTATTTTACACGCATTTTAGAGGTAAATAAACAGGAGAAGTGGGTGAGGGTACAACCCGGCGTGATCCGGGATGACCTCAATCATTATCTGAAATCTTTTGGGTTAATGTATGGTCCGGAAACATCTACTGCCAGCCGGGCCATGATCGGGGGGATGCTGGGGAATAATTCCTGCGGACTGCATAGTATCGTGTGGGGCAGTGCAAGGGAACATGTACTGGAGGTAAAAGCCATACTCAGTGATGGCAGCGAAGTGGAATTCGGTACATCATTATTGAATGGTCATGAGACAGGATTTAAGCAAGACATTTATACTAAGCTGGAAAAGTTGTTGGGTGATCCGGATAATCAGCAACTGATCAGGGATAATTTTCCGCAAGTCAATGTTCACCGGCGTAATACCGGCTATGCATTGGACAGCCTGCTGGCTATGGAACCGTTTACTTCAGGAGGAGAGCCGTTTAATCTGTGTAAACTGCTGGCGGGATCAGAAGGAACCCTGGCTTTTGTTACTGAAATAAAGCTCAACCTGATCGATCTTCCTCCACAACATACTGCGGTGGTTTGTATCCATTGTCATTCCATTGTAGAAGCCATGAAAATTAATAAACTGGCGCTCACCCATCGGCCCATGGCGAGTGAACTGGTTGATAAGTTTATCATGGATTTTACCATCGGCCACCCTGAATATCACAAAAACCGTTTTTTTATTGAGGGAGATCCGGAAGCCATCCTGATGGTGGAGTTTATGGAACATTCGGATGAAGCGGCCAGACAAAAAGCGGCAGGTTTGATCCGTTTCCTGCAGGTGCAGGGTATGGGCTTTGCCTGGCCGGTATTGTATAATGAGCAAACAAAGTTTGCCTGGGATGTACGGAAAGCAGGGTTGGGATTACTTCGTAACCTGAGAGGGGATGCCCAACCGGTAAACTTAATCGAGGATTGTGCCGTGAGTACGGATGACCTGCCTGATTACATCACTGATTTGCAGGAAGTATTAGCCAGGCATAAAGTGCAGGCTTCTTATTATGCCCATGCGGGTGCCGGGGAAATACATGTGGAACCGATTGTCAACCTGAAATCTCCGGAGGGATTAAAAACTTTCCGGGGAATACTGGCTGATACGGTGGAGCTCATAAAAAAATACAAAGGTTCACTTTCAGGTGAACATGGAGACGGACGATTAAGGGGAGAATATATTCCCATGGTGGTCGGTGAACCAACCTATGCTTTGTTTAAACAGGTAAAAGAAATTTTTGATCCCCTGCATATTTTCAATGCGGGAAAAATAACGGGCACACCGGCGATGGATACACATCTGCGGGTGCAGCAAAAACCATCGGCTCCAACAGTAGCTACTTATTTTGATTTTACCGAAAATGATGGCATCCTCCGGTTGGCAGAAAAATGTTCCGGTTCCGGTGATTGCCGTAAAATGCCGGCAACCGGCGGTGTGATGTGTCCCAGCTACATGGCCACCCGCCTGGAGAAAGATACCACCAGGGCCAGGGCGAATGTGCTGCGGCAATTTCTCAGCAATGAGCTGGACGGCCAACCTTTTCAGCATGAAGAAATAAAAGAGATTATGGATCTCTGTCTGAGTTGTAAGGGGTGTAAAACAGAATGTCCATCAGGAGTGGATGT
>CAUJFR010000360.1 GCA_963169885.1 Bacteroidota bacterium | reverse complement strand
ACCAGCAATTTATCATCGGCTTCCCAATGAGCGATTGTGGCATGCAGTTCAATCGGGTTATGGGTTTCGATGGGCATATAATATTCATTCTCCACAAACACTTCCGCATTTTTATAGGCATCGGCTTCCCCTCTTTTATATTCTCCGGCAGGTTTCAGTTTAGCCGGGTCTTTGCGCAGCCGGTCAAAGTCTGATTCGGCTTCTTCTTTTACATATTCCACTTTTACCAGGGAAGCCGCTTTTACCGCTTTTTCCCAAGTGGTAGCAACCACCATAGCGATTGGCTGACCATAATGATGTACCAGGTTTTTATGGAATACTTTCAGACCACGCCATTCAAACCCCATTTTATTAGGATCCTTCGCCCATGGGTTATAGCCAGGAAGGGCCGGACAATTCAGGTGCGAGATAATTTCCAGCACTCCCGGAGCGTCTTTGGCTTCATTGAGCTGAAAGTTTTTAATAGCGCCGCGGGCAATGGTACTGGTGACATATACGCCATAGACCATATTTTCCGGATGATGGTCCGCGGTATATTTTGCCCGGCCGGTAACTTTATCGATTCCATCCACCCGGTCTTCTTCATCTGCAAAGAAGCTTACAATTTTTTCGTTATCCATATTGGTATATTGAAAAGTGCGTTGATTAAATTTTTTGTCCGCTGTTTTTGGCCTCTTTGATGGCGGCCACAATATTGGGATAGGCGCCGCAGCGACATATATTATCACTCATGTATTCCCGGATATCGGCTTCCGTGTTTGCCTGTCCTTCACGGATACAGGCCACGGCCGACATGATTTGTCCGGGCGTACAATAGCCACATTGGAATGCATCATGTTTGATAAAAGCTTCCTGTACGGGATGCAGTTTGTCCCCATTGGCCAGACCTTCAATGGTGGTTATTTTTTTACCATTGTTATCCACCGCTTCCGTGAGACAGGAATTGACCCGTTTGCCATCCACATGTACAATACAGGCGCCGCAATGGCCCTGGTCGCAACCTTTTTTGGTGCCGGTCAATCCAAGTTGTTCACGAAGCATATCCAGCAGACTGACTCCTGGATCCACAAGCACCTGGACCGTCTTCCCATTTACTTCCATTTGCAGGGGCGTCTTTTCAAAAAAGGAAGCGATGGCTTCATGGTTTTCACCCGCCTTTACCACTGCAGCCGGAGTGAGACTGATTGCGGTGAGCGCAGTTGATTTTTTGATAAAGTCACGCCGGCTGTTGCCGGGACAGGAATGATCATGTTGTTCCATAGAAAAAATATATGCTTAAAGTTAGGGTATAAATGCGCACGTGAAAAAATATTCAGGAGTCGATAAAAGGAGCTGGCCGGACTTTATTCCCTTTTCGGCAAGCCGGGCTGATTGCCTACCTTTGAGCCTGTTTTTTCACCGGCATTGACAATCAATATGAACCGAATTTACCTTGATAATGCGGCTACTACACCTATGGATCCCCAGGTGCTGGAAGCCATGCTGCCTTACATGACTTCACATTTCGGAAATCCGTCATCTGTATATTCTTATGGCAGGGAAACCCGCCTGGCGATTGAGAATGCCCGGAAGACGGTGGCGCGTATTCTGCAGGCGAATCCCGGTGAGATTTTTTTTACCAGTGGGGGTACAGAAAGTGATAATATGGCCATTTCATCGGCGATACATGATTTGGGTTGCCGGCATATCATTACTTCTCCCATCGAACATCATGCGGTGTTGCATACAGTTGAACATTTTGATCAACAGGATATGGTAACGATGAGCTTTGTGAAGTTGTTACCGGATGGACATATCGATCTGGAAGACCTGGAAGCACAGCTTGCTGCCCGCCCGGAGCGTTGCCTGGTCAGCCTGATGCATGCTAACAATGAGATCGGGAATCTGCTGGATATTTACGCCACGGGGGAGATTTGTAAAAAGTACAATGCCATATTTCATTCCGATACGGTACAGACGATCGGGCATTATAAAATTGATTTAAGAAAAAACCCGGTTCACTTTGCGACCGCGGCCAGTCATAAGTTTCATGGGCCCAAGGGAGTGGGAATCATTTATATCAATGATAATATAAAAATCAATCCCATTGTTTACGGTGGGGGACAGGAACGCAATATGCGGGCAGGTACAGAAAACCTGTATGGAATTGTCGGGTTTGCCAAAGCCCTTGAACTGGCCGATGCTAGCCAGGAAAAGGACAGTGCTTATATTCAGTCACTCAAACAATATATGATAGAGCAGTTGGGACAGCATATACCTGATGTGGCGTTCAATGGCGATTATAAAGGGCAGTGTTTATATACGGTGCTCAATGTGTCTTTCCCCAAGACCGAGAAATCAGAGATGATACTCTTCAGCTTGGATATGCAGGGTGTCTGTGCATCCGGCGGCAGTGCCTGCAGCAGCGGGGCCGATATCGGCAGTCATGTGATCCGGGCCATCAACAACAATCCCAACCGGGTGCCGGTGCGGTTCTCGTTCAGCAAGTATAATACGAAGGAAGAGATTGATGTAGTTGTAGAGAAGCTGAAGCAGTTGATTTAGTCGGGAGTAGGGAGTCAGGAGTCGGGAGTCGGCAGTCAGGAGTCGGGAGTCGGCAGTCAGGAGTCGGGAGTCGGGAGTAGGCAGTCGGGAGTCAGGAGTCAGGAGTCAACAGCCCCTCCTGAATTAGTCGGTAGTTAGAAGTCGGGAGTTAGTAGTCAACAGCCCCTCCTTAGAGAGATTTGTCTTTATCCGTGTCTATCTGTGTTATCCGTGGCCTGCCTTTCTGTATTTCTTTCGTGTGTATTAGTGTGATTTCGAGGCCAACCCATCCCCGACAGGGGATTTTAACAAATAATAATTTGGCCGTCTACGAAAAATTCGTAGGTTTACGAAAATTTCGTAGAAAATGGAAAAACTCACCCATGCCGAGGAAGAAACCATGCAGGCTGTATGGCGTACCGGTGAAGGCAATGTAAAAGCCTTTATGGAATACCTGGACAATGATATCCCCTATACTACCGTGGCGTCCACCATTAAGAACCTGGAGAAGAAAGGCTACCTGACCAGTCGCCTGATGGGCAATGCCTATCTCTATCAGCCGGCCGTGTCGGAAGAAGAGTACAAGAAAAAATTTATGGGTAAAGTGGTGAAGGAGTATTTCGACAATTCCTACAAGGAACTGGTCAACTTCTTCGTGGAACAGAAAAAACTTTCCGCAAAGGAGCTGAAAGAGATCATTCGACTGATCGAACAGGGCAACAAGTAATGCTCTCTCCTTGTCAACCTGTTAACTTCTCAACCTGTCAACTTTATTTATGCCTCCACTGATCATTTATCTTTTAAAACTCTCCATCAGCCTGGGTGTGGTATTCCTGTTTTACCATTTCGTATTGCGCCGGCTGACTTTTTATACCTGGAACCGTTGGTACCTGATAGGATACTCCCTGCTGTGTTTTTTTCTTCCATTTATTGATATTTCACTGGTATTGGAAGGTTCGGAAATTAAGAACAGTCCGGTGGTAAGCTGGGTGCCGGTGATTGGTGAACGGATTGCTTTAAGTAAAGATGAGCAAAGCTTTGGATGGAACAGCTGGAATTATACCTTACTGGTATTGTTGTCCGGTGTGGTGATGATGCTGATCCGGCTGGGCATTCAGCTGATTTCCATTTACCGGATGAGAAAACGTTCGTGCATGATTTCACAGGACGGTATCCGGATCTACCAGGTGGATGCACCGATAATACCCTTTTCTTTCGGGGATTCCATCTTTATCAATCAACAGCAACACAGCCAGGAAGAGCTGGAGGAAATTATCCGGCATGAATTTGTGCATGTAAAACAAAAACATAGTGTTGATATTATCTGGGGTGAACTGCTTTGCCTGCTGAACTGGTATAATCCTTTTGCCTGGTTTTTGAAAAAATCGATCCGGCAAAACCTGGAGTTTATTGCTGACCGTCATGTGCTGGAGCAGGGAATGGACCGCAAACAATACCAATATCTCTTATTGAAAGTAATCGGGAACAATCATTTTAGTATAGCCAATCAATTTAATTTTTCGTCACTTAAAAAAAGAATTGCCATGATGAACAAACTTCGCTCTGCCAAATTCCATTTGGTGAAATTTATGTTTGTTCTTCC
>CAUJFR010000359.1 GCA_963169885.1 Bacteroidota bacterium | reverse complement strand
TTGAAATAACAAGCGTGAAAAAAGACATCTGCTAAAATGGTATGAGCATAAGTAAGGCTGAAGTGCAAACTTCGGCTTTTTTGTCTCTAATCTATTTTATCTGTCAGCGTATTAGCAGTACTTTATTTGCCTTTCATTTTTTTAAACTTTTCCAAATCCAGATAAAGTATCCCCCATTGATGGCCATCCGGATCTTCCAAATTTCTTACCTGCATAAAACCTTCATCAATGGCTGGTGTCCGCTCTGTTCCTCCAGCCCTCAGGCCATTCTCCATTATTTCATTGAGTTGGTTAAGACTTTCTACAGGAAGTGTAAAACTGGCTATTGTGTTCTGTTTCGGATCAGCCAGATTTTTAGTGTTTCCTGACTTAAACATGTCAACGGTCTGTAACATCACATATATCTGGTCGCTCCATACCATACATTTTTGATCGTCAAATGTAAATAAGGGATTAACGGTGAACCCTAACTGGGTATAAAACAGCATAGCCGCATCCACGTCTTTAACCGGTAAATTGATAAATAGTTGTCTCATTGTTTTTAATTCTTCTCAAAGGAAAGTAAAAAGCTTATTATTTAAAAGCGGGTAATGCGACAATTGTAAGGGGTGAATGAGTCAGCATCGGATCGGGTTAATAGGTAGTTTTTTCCTTGGCTTGGCCAGGAAGGGTAAGTCCACCTTCGTTAGAACTACGGTGGGCGAGGTCTCCATTCGATGGTATGGAGCATCAACAAAGAAAGGTTGTCACCCCGAAGCGCAGCGAGGGGTGGTGGCATAGATCATGGACGTACATATAGATTCCGACGACAGGAGGAATCTTGTATTGAACGAAATCTGCAAGAACAGCCAGATCCTTCCCTTCGGTCGGGATTGAAGTGGAAGCCTGCGTAGGGTGCATTATCCCTCGCTACGCTTCGGGATGACAAAACAGCCCGATTGCCGGAAATTTTGGGTGATTCGGCAGGCCTATCATGAGAAACCAACATTTTCTGTTATAACATACTATTGGCCCCGATCACCAGTAACACTGCCACCACTCCCAATACCAGAAAATACCCCAATGCCTTATTTTTTAATTTCATTAGCCGGGTGGATTTCCAAAGCAACAGAAACAAGATGATTAGTACGATGCCGGCCACCAGGTATTTACTGACCTGCAGCATGGATGCGATGTGTGCTTCATCCTGCAGGTCAAGACCACCAAAGACCAGGGAGAAAGTGCGGGAGAAGACCGCAAAGAAGCCAACCGACCAGGCATAGATAGATCGGGTGAACCGGGTAATCATTAAAAAAAGGGCCGCCTGCAGGATGGTAAACAAGGGTCCACCGATGGACGACCATAAAGCCGCCAAATCATTGTTGAAAACACCTTTGCGCGGACCCGAATTATTTAAACTGATGGTCATGGTATTCCCGGTGAGTTCACCAAGGGTCCAGTGTCCGAGTTCATGAAAAAGATAGCTGGCGAAGGCAATGGGGATAAAGGCCAGGGTGAGTTGCCAGCTGATGCGGCTTTCTTTTAAGTCGGTGGTTATTTTATGGGCAAAAGAGCTTTTCATATCAGGTGCAAGGTTGTGGAGACGAGTCATCCGGAGTCGTGATTAACAGGCCGGGCCGGTTTGCACTAAAGTTAGTGAAGTAGAGAATAGTTTTTTTGAGCAGGATTTTATATCCTGGAAATAAATTTTTCAATGATCTTTATTCTTTTCTTTTCGCGCCAATCCTTATTAAACTGGTTGATGAGCTTATCAAGTTCTTTATTTTCACTTAACTGGCTAAAGAAGGTCATTAAGTCATCTATTTCTGAATAGGGCTCGTTCCGTAGACTTACTATATATTGTTTTAAAATATCTTTAAGTTCTTTGTCTTTGTATTTAACAACTAACTTAATAATCCCCTCATAATTAATAAATTCCTTGTCAGCTTTAAAATGGTCGTATATCCAATAACGTTGTGTGTATGAAAAGCGAATACTGTCCTGCCAGGTTGCCAGCGGTTGTTCGTTATAATTGATGTTATGATTAAGTAAATCAAACAGGGCATCGTTTTGCAAACTTTCAAAACACCACTGCGTAAAAGCAGCTGAGGATAACTTATCACGAATTTGCTCAAACTTTAGTAATGCCTCTGCAATTTCTGCCACGCTTTCGTTCATGCTCTCCATTTGGAATAAGCTATCGTTTTTAATTCTGGCAAAAATTAATGTTTTCCGGTTTAAAATATTCTCAGCGAGCACCGGTGCATAACCGCAGCCGTTAAAGATATCTGTGTAATATATTTTGTTTGATATTAAACCGCCCTTTATAGTTACTGGTTCAGCCAGCTGCAAACATTTTAAAGGCATTTTAAAACCTGGCAGGGGTTGTGCGGAATCCGTCCTGAGCGTATCAATGTTCTTGATTAAACCAAATACCACAACATCACTTTGGTTATAGCGTTCAAGAAAATTCTGATTTCCTATCCAGTTCTGTGCCCGGACATGTATTGTCAGTAAAGTCAGTAATGTTATTAGTAGTTGTTTCCTCATAAATGGCCATTAGCACTACCCTGATTTAACCCGATCCGTCCGTTTCTGTAATTCATTTTCAGATTATTCCTGCCCAAAGCCTGAAAGCCTGCTGCTCAGCACGAAGAAGTATTTATAATAATGTACAATACTAACGGAAATTCACCTTTACCGGGTTTGCCCTTGAAGCTGTATCGACCCTGTAATCAGCCTTGCTGGCCGCGTTTTTTGAAACGGTGTATTCGTGGTTCCTGTCAAAAATAAACAAATCGTCAATCTTGTAAGCAGCTGAATAGACCGCTAAAATATGCTTTGTCAGCAGCAACAGTTTTTCTTTATCATCAAATACAAGGGCATTATCCATATAAACAGTTGCATAACTAAACACGTTATTCACCTGGACTACGGAAAGAATACAATTGGTCAGGTCAGTTCCTCCGATCGCCTGCTCGTAGGTTTTCAGCTCAATACCAAAACCCTTTGTTACCACTTGTCCGTCGGGGCCATATTGAAAAAACGGGCCAATCATTTTCCCGTCATTAAAGGTCTGCAATTCAATCATTTTACCACCCGATTTGCGGACCACTTTGCCATCCACTAATTTGTTGGTACCCTTTATATACGATAAACCGTGTGCCCGCTGTTCCGTATTGTCTACATCAATATGGTTTTTACAGGAGGCAAACAGTAAAAGGGATATGGCTAGTATGAATTTCATGGCTTTACAGCTTTTTGAACATGACTGCTATGTCAGCAGGATCATCCATCGCGTTTTCAATATTTAATCGCAACGCAAGCATTTCTGCAGGTTTCAATCCGGCATAATTCAGGTCTGTTTTTTCCCAATACAATGCTGAATCAAACTCCTTAACCACTTTTAAAACCGTGTAAGCCTTGTCAATAATACAGAGCGAGTAGCGGAGGTTAAGTAATGGTGGATTGGGCAGGTAAATAAAAAGTTCGTTTAATGGATCCGGGCTGGTAGTGGTTGTATACTTGTTTATACTCCAGAAAAAATAACTGTTGTTGTTGATTTTTTCGATCTTTTTTGGTTTATCATAATCGAGCGTAAACAATAATTCATTGTCCAGGGAGTAAAACGCATAGTTGCTTATTTTACCATTTTTGAAACTTTGAGAAGGGCCGGTTACCAAATCATAGTAATAGTTTTGCTTTTCAGTGATCTTACCGGTCGTATCGTAAACGATTAACTCTCCGTTTATTTTTCCGTTTTCATATTTTATTTTCGTTTCCGGTCGTCCATTTTTATAATAATCTGTCCGCGGACCATCCAGGACCCCGTTTTTGTAGCTGGCCACCATCACCAACCGGTTATGTGTAGTATCGTAAAACCGGATCAGCCCGTTGAAAACGGTATCTTTTGAAATATCCCCTTCAGCATAAACATCTTCCACCAGCATTCTTCTTTTACTTGTGTTTTTGCAGGAATTGAACAGCAGTACCAATAATATGGATGATACTGCGATTATTAAATTAATGCTGTTTAAACTCAGGAATGACTTGCTTTTATCGTAAAACCCCATACAGTAAATTTAATATCTGGCAAACAGAATTCCTAAGAAACCTTGTCACCCCGAAGCGCAGCGAGGGGTGGTGGACGTGTGTAATAGTAGTATATGCAAATTCCAAAGTTTACCCTGAGTTTGTCTAAGGGCAGGAGGAATCTTGTATTGAATGAAATCTCCAAGAACAGCCAGATCCCTCCCTTCGGTCGGGATTGAAGTGGAAGTCTGCGTAGGGTGCATTATCCCTCGCTACGCTTCGGGATGACAAAACAGCCCTTTCGCCGGAGTTTTGGGTATGGGTTGTATTGAGCAATTTTCTTCGACACCCTTCGACACGCTCCCCGCATTTGGCGGGGCAGGCTGGGTGACACCGGCCATCATCATCTTTCAACAAAACCAGCTGCCCCTACTTCACCATTTCCCGGTCAAACACCCACACACTGTGATGATCACGGGGACGGCCGGTGAATACTTCGTCGGCGATAAGTTCATTCTCATTGGCGCCGAATTTGTAATTCACGATATTCAGGAAGTTCTTCCGCCACATGGTGGCGGTCAGACTGTTCTCTTTTTGCTCGAGCTTTCCTTTAAAGATCAGTTTTACTTTTCGGGTCCTGCCATCGGCCTTCATTTTGAAACCGATCTTCTTTTCTTTTTCACCATAGATATGATAGATCTTGATGCGGAATTTGTTACCCTCCTGT
Source organism: Bacteroidota bacterium (assembly GCA_963169885.1). Taxonomy (GTDB): domain Bacteria; phylum Bacteroidota; class Bacteroidia; order Chitinophagales; family Chitinophagaceae; genus JJ008. Next base: position 666 of record CAUJFR010000359.1, on the reverse strand, counting down.
TTGATCCTGAAAATACTTCCGGTCATGCCCTCCGACGGGTCCTCTATTTTACTTTTTTCTTTATTCATCACCCAGGTACCGGTGAGGTTGGGAGTCTGTGCGATCGCGGGGGATTGAATGGCAAGGACAAGCAGAATTGTCCAAAGCATCAGGGAGATTTTTGGCATGGCAGTGGTTTGCTGCTAAAGTTCGTATTGCCGACCATGTCTGGCACACAAGGAACTGTTAAATAAAGCTGGTTGATGGTTTTCTTTATTACCCTTCGGCACGCTCATGCTTCGGCGCGCTCATGCTTCGGCACGCTCAGCATGACAAGAGCATAATCCCTCTTAAAACCCAATCACCAGCTTCTTCCCCTCATACTCCACCTTGCGTGCATCAACGCCCATAGGCTGATCCCCGGCTCCTTGTTTTTCGTTTACAATCACCATCCGGAAACTTCGTTTTTCCAGCATACCGGGAAACTGGCCGCTTCGGTCAGTAATGGTCAGCTGTTTCTTTTTATCATTCCAGTTAAAACGGATCTCGCTGTATTGACCTCTTTCATAATTGTAATTGTCGTTCTCATCTTCATAAAACACAAATTCCCCAACGGCACCGGGATAAATACGGAGCTCGAGATCATCCCATTTCTTATCGGTGGCATATTGCACTTCGGGCCCCATA
>CAUJFR010000358.1 GCA_963169885.1 Bacteroidota bacterium | reverse complement strand
AACGGATCCGATCACCATTTCCTCTTCTGCCAGGGCTGCCTGGTCATCTGATTAAGGTATGGCCAACTCCTATTTCCGTTTCAAACAATTTACCATTCACCAGGACCAATCGGCCATGAAGGTGACCACCGATGGCTGCCTGTTTGGTGCCTGGGCCGCAAAAGCTATCAATAGAAAAAAACAGGAACAGGGTCGTTGGCTGGACATCGGCACCGGGACAGGCTTACTCAGCCTGATGGTGGCCCAGCAAAACCCAAATGGCCAGATCGATGCAGTGGAAATAGCAACTGAGGCAGCGGAAGAAGCGCGCAGGAATATTATGGCAGCCGGGAAAGAGCTACAGATTTCCGTTCATCAGCAGGACATCCAACAATATTATCCCGGCCATCAATATGATATCATTTTCAGTAATCCGCCATTTTATGAAAAGGAACTGAAAGGAAATAACACGGAAAAAAATAAAGCCCATCACAACGAAGGACTCCTGTTTCATCAACTGTTGGCCTGTTGTAAACAACTGTTGAAGAAAGAGGGAAGCATCTTTCTCTTATTACCTTATAAAAGAGAAAAAGAACTACTGGAAAAAATAAAAGAAGCGGGCTTTGCGGTTCATCAGCACATCCGGGTCAGACCGGCGGTGCGGCTGGATTATTTCAGGATGCTGATTGAATTACAATTCAGGGCCGAAGCACCTGGAATTATTGTAACCGGCGAACTGGCGGTTAAAGATGAAAAGGATCAGTATACCCCGGACTTTATTGAACTGCTCAGGGATTATTATCTCTATCTCTGAATTTATTTTCCTTCTGCGTAGTCCCGCAGATACTCATATTCAGCGGTCAATGCTCCTTCTTTAACGATGGTCGCCCGTTCAATGATCGGAGAACCATTGCGGAGCAGGTCTTCCAATATGAATTTGATCAGTTGCTCGCCGAAATAGCGGCTGGCGTCACGGGGCAGTTCATTGGGAAGATTACCAACGGCCATGATATCTATGGAACCAGGAAGATAAGGCGCTGTTTTTTCCAGTGTTTTTTTATCGATACCATAGATCGGATCCTCAATGGTCTGATCCCCCACGTTAATAGGAACCGAACCATTAGCATCATCAGTAATATCCGCAATAGTCTGAATGATGAATTCCTCCGAGGAGGCTTCTTCCTTCTCAAATAAACGTGGCACTTTTTTATCCCAGTACACTCCGTTCATCAGAATATCCGTTTGTGCTGCATAGGGTAAAAACCTACAGGTATACTGTTCAGGATGCTCGTGAAAATCCAGGCGGTTATAGCTGCCTGTTATTTTATGACCATATAATTCAGCTCCTTTTACCTGGGTGTATACCGGGTAGGAGAACCGGCGGCGCAGGTATTCATCATTTTCCACTTCATGAATACCCATCAGGTTCATGATCTCCAGAATCCCGTGCGCCACCCGGCCTGAACCGGTTATTGCAATTTTCACATTCGGTAAACGCAACCCGAAATAATTGTGGATGAGTTCCCGGAAACTGCGTTGTTTATAGACGCGATCCAGTTTATATAAACCCGTCCGTAATCCGTACGCCATCATGCCATTATGAGCGCCTACAATTCCCGCAAAAAAGCCAAAACCAATGATCCGTTGCCCATCCTCATGTTCAAGGCACTCATAATCAACCAGGGTGATTTTTTTATCCATTACAGCTTTAATCAGGGGCTGATTATGGGGTTGCTTTTTCTTTGTGTGCGAAAAAAAGAGGTAGGTTTTTCCGGGAATCAGCTGGCTGACAGGCACTTCTTTAATTCCAAACAGGATGTCACAATCAGACAGGTCTTCTTTCAATTCAGCTCCGGCGGAAATATACTCCCGATCGCTGAAACAACGGTCTGGCGAACTTTGCACAACAATATGAATATCAGGACTATTCTTTAGTATCCATTTACATTGTGCCGGAGTCAGTGCCACGCGGTTATCTGCCGGAATTTTCCCTTCACGTATAAGTCCGATTCTTTTCATATAGCCTTCATTTTCAGTTCCGCAAAGGTGCCCATTTGATCAATGCCAGACAAACTGATTTCGGTCATCTTTTTTGGCATAATAAATGTTGTAACTTTGATTAAAGTTTGTAAATTTCACTTCCCGCTGGTTACATTTCCTGATCCGGCGGTTACCCACAAAAAAGGCTCATGAATCAATACCGTAAATTTCTTGCTTTCAGCTTATTTGCAGTAATCACTGCGGGCTTTGTGTCTTGCGACAAACCGGGTAATGATGTGCCTGAAAATCCCACAGGTCCCTACAACCTCAGCTATGGAGATTCAATTATTTATTTAAAACCAGTAGCGGGTGATTATATTGTTAAACCATTGACCACCCGTCCGGGCGTGTACTCCGGGTTTCCAGATGGAATTGAAATTGACGAAACCACCGGCGCCATAAATGTGTCAAATAGCGAAACCGGCTTAAGATACCGGATCACACATATTTCACCTGCGGGGGATACCACCAAAACAATGGTGGTGCTGTCAGGTATTACATTCCGCGATTATTTTTATATCCTGGCAAACGGGGATTCCATAGCCAACCCGATATATAATGCCAGCGAAAGCAGGGTGCTTCCGGTGAGCGGTTCCAATTTTGATGATGATAATACGGCCAACACCGGCGGCTGCGCGGTGAAAACAGACAATGGCAAAATCAATTTGGCGGAATCCATCCGGAAGGGTGTGTTTGGTGCAAATCCACGCAACGATGACCAAAAAACAATTGAAATTAAATACCGCATCAATGATGCCAGTGGCAAGTCACAGAATAAACTGAAGGTATTGCTGTACTGGTACGAGACGATGGCAGATGTGCCGGATTATGTCTGGGAAATTCTGAATGACCGGACTACGGAAGGCGTATTCCTGCGCGGCGGGGCTACCAGCACTGACCCCACCTTCACCGGCCGTCTTCAGAAAGTGGCCAAACCCCGCCCCCCTTGTGTGGTAATTGTTGCGCATTAATGCTGATGGAGTATTATTTTTGATAAGCTTACCTGCTTATCATGAAGTATTTCCTGTCATTTTT
>CAUJFR010000357.1 GCA_963169885.1 Bacteroidota bacterium | reverse complement strand
CTGATCAGCGTCAGCAGCTATCTCGAAACCCCTTTCCGTCTCAAAGCGGCCCGGGATGTGTCGCATTATACCGATGAGTTTGTGGTATCAATCTTCAAGGGTCATCATATTGCCGCGATTCTTTCGGTATTTGCTGCCTTTCTCTTTTTGATCGGTATTGGCTTCCTGCTGGATAATACCTTTTTTCAATTGCCTGCTGCCGGCAGTATCACCATCTTTTTCTCCATCCTGATCGGGGTGGCCGGTGCCGTGACGTATTTTTTGCAGAGCTGGAGTATACCTTACCTGATCGGACTGATTATCATATTGAATGTATTTTATAAACTCGACTGGATCGATCCCCGGAATAAAGCTTACGGTCTGAATTACTGGAATAAAACCGAACGGCCACAATATACCCGAGAAAACCTGGCCGCGATGAGTACACCCGCCAATGTAACTGCAGATAAAAAGAATATGCTTGCGGTGCTGGAAGCCTGGAAGAAAAAACAAACAGATACATCCGGCAAACCCTTACTGGTGCTGATCAATACCAGCGGGGGAGGACACCGCAGTGCCACTTTTACCATGGGCGTGCTACAGGCGCTGGATAGTATCAGCAATGGGGAGATTATGAAACGAACCTTCCTGATCAACGGGGCATCCGGCGGCATGATCGGGGCCGCCTACTTCCGGGAGCTTTATCTCCGTAAGCTAAAAGGGGAAAATATCCGGCTGCAGAATAAAGAATATATCAGTGATATCTCCGGCGACCTGCTCAATCCGCTCTTTACTTCCTTTTTTGCCCGTGACCTGATTGCTCCCGCCCAGAAATTTTCAGTTGGACCTTATCGTTATGTAAAAGACCGTGGTTATTCCTTTGAACAGAAACTGAGCGAGAATACCCGGGGATTTCTGGATAAACAACTGAAAGATTATATAGAGGATGAGAAGAATGCCCGGATTCCCCTGATGTTTTTCAGTTCCGTAATCACCCGCGACAGCCGGAAAATGATTATTTCCACCCAACCGGTTCGGTTCATGATGCGCGGCGAAGTGGACAGTGCGGCTATGCCGCAGGCAGATCCAGATGCGGTGGATTTTGTCTCTTTCTTTAAACAACAGGACCCTTATAATATACGGATGCTGACGGCGCTGCGGATGAATGCTACTTTCCCCGTGGTATTGCCCAATGTCTGGTTGCCCTCTGAACCCGTTATTGATGTAATGGATGCGGGTCTGCGGGATAATTACGGACAGGAAACGACCTTGCGGTTTTTATCATCTTTTGAAACATGGATTAAGGAAAATACCAGCGGTGTGCTGCTTATCCAGATCAGGGACCGTCAGGCCGGTGGTTGGGAAGCGCCTTATTTATCCGATGATATTACGGATCATGCCACCAAACCCTTCCTGTTGCTGCAGCACAACTGGTTTAAGATGATGGAATATTCGCAGAATGATATGCTGGATTATTTTACCACGGTGAACGGGATCAATATTCATAAAGTGGCTTTTCAATATCAGTCGGATAATGCAGAAAGTAAAGCGGCGCTGAATTTCCACCTCACCAAACGCGAAGCGAAAGACATCATGCATTCCATAGAAGCGGAGAATAACCGGCAAAACTTTGAACGGGTCAGGTTGTTATTGAAAATGCCCGCACAAACAACTTCTAAGCCGGCTGAATAAGCAGGAAACAGCTTTTCAGGATCTGTACATTTACTTCCACAGCCATTTCTGCCGGATCACCATCAATATGCATCGGTGCTTCAGCCGGATTCATTATTTTAATCTTTTCGGTCTGAAAATAAATGACCGGTTGCTTCAGTGAACTTTCCATCTTTATCAGTTTGCCGGCCAGGATCTGTTTGATAAGATTAAACAATAGGTAAGGCTTACTCGATCTTTTGGCAATGACAATGTCAAGATAGCCATCAGACAATAAAGCTTTAGGCGCAATAGTGAAATTGTTACCGAACTGGTTGCTGTTGGCGATGCTGATAAAATAGGCTTCCGTATTGAACCGGAGTCCGTTTGCTTCCACAGTGAACGGATAGGGATCAGCGGAAAAAAAGTTTTTACTGACCAGGGTGGCATAGGTTTTAAGACCCCTGGTTTTTTGGTTTGAAAACTCATGCGCGACTTTGGCGTCAAAGCCAATGCCGGTCAGCATACAGGCAAAAAGTCCATTCACTAAAAACCCATCTACCAGGGAAGGCTTTCCATTCAACACTACTTCAAGGGCTTTTTCCGGATTTTTGGAAATACCGGCGGCCAGGGCCAGTCCGTTCCCCGACCCGCAGGGGATAATGCCGAAGTTGAGGTTCGTCTTCATCAGGCTGCTTACCACCTGACTAATGGTGCCATCACCACCAGCTACAACAATGTCGGTAAACCGTTCTTCCTCTATGATGGATAACAGGAAGCTGTAGTCGCCACTGGCTACAGAAGGAAATACCTGGAAGGGAATACCGGCAGCGGCCGTTCTTTTTTCAATGAACTGCTGCAAGTCCTTCTTGGTTCGGGTACCGGCAATGGGATTAATGATATAAAGTATCTTACGGGACATTCGTGCAAAAGTACATTTTCTTGCTCATGCTTCGGCAAGCTCAGCATGACAACTGCACCGGCTCAGTGTGACAGGAGTTGCTCTTGTCACCCTGAGCGTGTCGAAGGGTGACGAAGGCAAAGTACATTTTCTTGCTCATGGTTCGGCAGGCTCACCATGACATGAACTGTCACCCTGAGCTTGCCGAAGGGCGACAGTTCATGTCACAAAATCATTTTAACACCAGCGTACACAAATGCACCGGCCGTATTCTTAACACGGCTGCTTTGGCGGGATCTTTAGGTATTTCGGTAAAGTAGAACATGATTTTTGTTCGTCCGTTGAATAACTTTTTCAGTTCAGCATTGGAGATGGAAGTAGTCTTCTTAATATTTTCCCAGCTTTTGATACCCACCCGGCTGCTGTCATCCGCCATCAGGGTGCGGTTGAC
>CAUJFR010000356.1 GCA_963169885.1 Bacteroidota bacterium | reverse complement strand
GCCAGGTTCTTCTTGGTCATAAAACTCTTGGTCTTGTCAATGGTATCCGGAATCTGCGCGAATATATCTTTTACATGACTGTAAGTCAGTTTGGTGGTCAGCCGGTATTTGTATACATGCGTAACATCAAAACTGTTGGTGTACTGCGGTTGCAATCTGGTATTTCCTTTCATAAAGGAATACTCATTCAGTTTGAACTCAAATGGATTCAGGTCCTGGTATGCCGGACGATCGATTCGGCGGGAATAAGAGAACGTCCACTGCTTCATCGGGTTTTTATTAAACGTGATCGCGGCACTCGGAAATACATCGGTATAGTTCCTGCTGAAGGTAGAGTCATAAGGCACCATTACATTATTCACTTCTTTGAAACCGGTGGAGTTGCCATCTGAATTCGTATTCTCCGCACGCAGACCTGCCTGGATCATGATCCCTTTCTTTAACTGCTTGTTGTAGTTCACATACAGTGCATTGATATTTTCCTTGTATTTAAACCGGTTGCTTTTCAGGGTATCCAGCACTTTGCCATTGGTATACACATCATAGCGCTGGAAATCGTTATCCGATTCCACCACCCCGATCTTTCCGCCAACACCCAGGCGTCCGCCTTTGTAATTGGTTTCATAGTCAGCCTTAACCGAATACAGGTCGATGTCAGTAGGAGCGATCATATTATAGATAGCCCGGCTGGTTTCGGTGGTTCCATTGGCCAGGTAATAATAGTTTGGCTGAAACTGGTTAGAACGGATTTTGAAAAAACCATAATCCGCATCCAGGTTGAGCTCAGCACCTCCTGTCTTCGCATAGCGGTAATTCAGGTTGGCATTGAGGTTATCCCGTTCCATATCATTATGATTGGTGGCTTTCAGCACCCGGTCTTTCTGGCCGGTAGGCAGGTAAATAAAATCCATAGGACCTGCGGTATTCAGGTCATTGCTGGCCAGGTTGCCATTCACCACAGCACCGATGGTTTTGGTATTGTCGATAAAGTAATCCATCCCTGCTTTAAATCCATGGGTGTTATTGCGGAACAGAATTTCGTTCTTCTGTAAAAACAAGGTGTCAAACTGGGTCCGTTCGGAATTCATCGTCATCAGGTAATCGCCTTTATTATAATTGTAATTACCAAAAACATTGATATGCTTATTCCGGTGATTAAGGTTAATGCCCGCGGTGCCTTTTCCATAAATCCCCTGTGTATAACCGGCATTCACGGATCCATTGGTACCAAAACTCTTGTTCTTTTTCAATTTGATATTGATGATACCTGCATTCCCCGCCGCTTCATATTTGGCCGAAGGATTGGTAATGATCTCGATGGCTTCTATCTGGGAAGATTGCATACTCTTCAGGTAATTGGCCAGATCGGAACCGGAAAGCGGTGTAGGTTTCCCGTCAATATAGACCTGCACCCCGTTTTTACCAGCCAGGCTGATATTGTCATCCTTGTCCACCATAGCACTCGGACTACGGCGGATCAGTTCAAGCGCATCATTGCCCACGGCATTAATAGTTCCTTCCACATTGAGGATCGTTTTGTCGGCCCGTACTTCGATCATTGGTTTTTGTGAGGTTACGGTTACACCTTGCAGACTGGCCGCTGCTTTCTCCAGCACGATTTCCGGAATCCGGGTATCCGATTTTGCGTCAAACACCGCTGAATACCGGGTAGTATACCCGATATGTGAGGCACTTACCAGGTAACTGCCTCCGGCAGATTCCATAGAAAAACTGCCGTCTTTGGCTGTAACGGCCAGTTTTATTACTGTCGAATCTTTTGAACGGAGCAGGGAAATGGTTGTCTTCTCCAGCCCTTTCCCTTGCTCATCTTTTACCACACCTGATATTTTCTGAGCAGAAGCCGAAAAGGATAAGGTCAGGATGCTCAAAAAAATCAATACTAACTTTCTCATTATTAATGGTTTTTGTGAATTGAATGGCAAATATAACGGCATGTTATACGTCTGTAAAAGCGTTTCCCGACCAATGGCGCAAATCTTGCCATGAACGGCATAAATATTCCGGTGAAATAATCGGCCTAACTTCAGCCTGCTTCCTTTTCTTTTCCCGATTTTCCTTAGGTTTGCAACTCAAAACCATTGATTATGAGTTACCCTGCTAATCTCCGCTACACCAAAGACCACGAATGGATCAGTTTAGACGGCACTACCGCCACCATTGGCATCACTGAATATGCACAACGTGAGCTGGGTGATATCGTATATGTGGAAGTTGACACTATCGGTAAAGCGCTGGAAGCGGGTGCTGTTTTTGGCACCGTTGAAGCGGTTAAAACCGTGTCTGACCTGTTTCTGCCGGTAAGCGGAACAATCAATGAGCTTAATCCTGCACTTACAAATGCACCCGAACTAGTGAATTCCGATCCATACGGTGAAGGCTGGATGGTTAAAATGACCGTCAATAATCCGGCTGACCTGGATGGATTACTGGACGCTGCCGGTTACCAGGCAGTGGTTGACTAAATCCGACCGGGACAATCTCCCGTATATAAAGGCGATACAAAGCGACTCATTCTCGTTGTATCTTAACCAATTATTTGAATCTCAACACTACATACAGTGAACAGGAGCTGGTGTCTGCATTGCGGTTACGTGATGAAAAAGCATTTGCCTACCTGTATGATCAGTATTCCGGGGCACTGTACAGTGTCGTGAATAAAGTGCTTCCAGACAAAGAACTGGCCAATGATGTTTTGCAGACGGTTTTTATTAATATCTGGCGTCGTTTCGATTCCTATGACCCATCCAAAGGAAGGCTGTTTACCTGGATGCTGAATATTGCCCGGAATGCAGCCATTGACGAAATGCGGTCAAAAGGATTTAATAATAACCGGAAAAACCAGCCACTGCCGGAAAGTAATGAGGTTGCCGGGGCTGTAACCGGGCCAGCGATAAAGGACAGCGGACTCAGCAAAGTGATTGGACAACTGAAGGAAGAGTGGCGGGTTTTGCTGGATTTGGCCTATTATCAGGGATTTACCCATGAAGAGATCGCTAAAGCGATGGACCTTCCGCTGGGCACAGTAAAAACAAGAATACGGGCGGCATTAATACATTTAAGAACTTTACTACAATAACGCATTGAATATACAGGAATACATATCAGGCGGCATTATTGAAAGCTACATACTCGGACTGGCCAGCCCGGAGGAACGGGCGGAGTTTGAGCAATATTGTTCCCAATACCCCGAATTGGTGGAAGCCCGTATTGCATTTGAAATATCCCTGGAACAGCAAGCCCTGTCCGAAACCACCAAGCCGCCGGCATTTATCAAAGAAAACATCTTGCAAGAAATCGGCAAAGGGGCAAAAGTCATTCCCTTTAAACCAGTCTATGGCAGATCGGCCAACATATGGAAGTATTCCGCAGCTGCCGCCGTTTTGTTGCTGGCCGGAAGTATTACCTGGAATATCAGCCAGATGAACCAGAACAAAACACTGTCGTCCAACCTGGACAAAGCCAATGAAAATATTATGGGGCTGGTGGCAGAAATCGGAAAACTGCAGCAGAACCCCAATATAAAAATGGCTTCACTCAAAGGAATGGATGCTTCGCCTCAGTCCTTTGCCACCGTTTACTGGGATACCGCCTCCCATGATGTATTCCTGCTGGCGAATAATCTGCCGGCCCCTCCAACGGATAAGCAATACCAGCTCTGGGCCTTACTTGATGGCAAACCTGTTGACCTGGGTATGATGGAATACAATATCCGTCAGAAAAAACT
>CAUJFR010000355.1 GCA_963169885.1 Bacteroidota bacterium | reverse complement strand
TTAATAAAAGTATTTAAATACTTTTATTTACTGAATTCGAAATCTTTTCCCCTGATTATGACAAAAACAGGACATTTCGGACCAGGATTGCGATAAAAACCCTGAATATTAAACTGCAGCGTGCCGGTTCCAGTTAATTTTATTCCCGATCCCCAATGTATTATCGGTAAATTTTACATGATCAAGGCGAATAGTCCAGATCGCTCCGGGCATGGCCAGTGCAACCGGATGCTTTTTATGATAATGGGCAGCTGCATGTGCCGCCAACGGATCAGCAGCAGGAAGAATTACCCCTTCGAATTGCACCCCTTTAATGGCCAAAAAATTGAGTTTATCGGGGAGGATCGTCCCGGAAACTTTGGGATTAGCATGCAGAATAACCGAGTGGCGGGTGTCATTGGAGGATTTGTAATACAGCAAATCATTCGCTACATCAACCGAATAGAAAAAACTGAAACACCAGGAATTTCCCAGTTCATCCACACAAGCCAGGTTACCACAAGTTTGCTTTGAAATAAATTCCGCAATTTTTTCGTTCATGATATTTTTATTACCCGCACCGGACAGGCCAATGCGATTTCCCGGGACTTATCAAGTGCTGAAGCAGGTATCTCCAGCACATAGACCTCTTTCTTTTTTATTCCTTTTAGTAACGTGGCCTTACCATCCTTTTTTGACATACGCCACATTTCAGATTGCTGTTCATAGCAAACCCCGCAGCCAATGCATTTATCCCGGTAGTGGATTACCTTAGGCATGGGCGGCTTCCACAATTTTATACAGCTTATCCGAAGGGGTTACTTTAGTGTCAAACTTCAACGTAATCTTATCGCCTTTTACCGCTTCCGTGGCCGGTTCGCCATTCACCATCAGGGTGGAGATCGTTTCTTTGATCATCCCGCATTTCGGACCGGTGACCATCATCGTATCTCCTATCCTGAGTGAGCCGGATTCGAGGATAAACTCACCAATTGATATTTTCGGATAATATTTACTCCCCTTGCCGATGTATATCTTCTTTTCAGTGGCGGCCGAACCGGGCTGTGCCGTCCATTCACCCAGTTTACGTCCCAGATAATAACCCTCCCAGAAACCGCGATTATACACGGTTTCCATTTCCTTTTTCCAGGCGGCCGCTTTTTCAAGTGTATATGTTCCGTCCAGTACGGCATCCAAAGCAGCCCGGTAACATTTCGTAACCACTTGCACATAATCGGCGCCCTTGGTTCTTCCTTCGATCTTCAATACATCGACTCCACTGTCGATCAGTTGGTCCAGTATATCAATGGTACAAAGATCCTTGGGCGACATTATATATTCGTTATCGATCTCCAGTTGTTCGCCGGTCTCGGTATCTGTTACCGTATAAGGCCGTCGGCAATTTTGCACACAGGCGCCGCGGTTGGCTGCCGCATTCTGCGTATGCAGACTCATATAACATTTTCCGGAAATAGCCATGCATAAGGCCCCATGCACAAATAGCTCCAGTTTCACCAGTTTCCCTGAAGGACCTTTGATTTTCTTACGTTCAATTTCGCTGCTGATATCCGCAACCTGTTTTAAGGTCAGTTCCCGGGCCAGCACCATCACATCGGCATAACGGGAAAAAAACCGGACTGACTCCACATTGCTGATATTGGCCTGGGTGGAAATATGCAACGGGATCTCCATCTGGTTGCAATAATCGATTACCGCAAAATCTGCGGCGATCACCGCATCAATTTTGTGTTTCTTAACTTCCTTTAATACGGTTTTGAGTAATTGCATGTCATACTCATACATCACGGTATTGAGTGTGATATAGGCTTTTAGTCCCTGCTTCCTGCAAATAGCACTGACCGTTTTAATATCAGAAATATGAAAGGACTGGGAAGAGCGGGTACGCATATTCAGTTGCTCCACGCCAAAGTAAATGGCATCGGCACCGGCATTGATGGCGGCCTGTAAACTATCGAAAGAGCCGGCCGGCGCCAGCAGTTCCACTTTATCTTTTCTCATTCCACTGATTTATTTCATCCCTTCGAGAATCCGGATGTAGTTGGCTCTTTCAAAAGCAGTAGGGTCTGATACATTCTGCTGACTCATGCTGCCCCTGAATGAAGTGATATCTTCAAAGCCCATCATGTACATCCAGTCCTGCAGTTCCTTATTCATTGTTTTCAGGTAAGGAATTCCATTCTTATACAGGGAAGAAGCTGTCATCACCACATCGGCTCCAGCCAGCAGGTATTTGACCACTTCCACTGCTCTTTGCACCCCGGTCGTAGCGGCCAGTGATAATTTCACTTTTTCAAATAATAAGGCAATCCATAACAACGGCAAACGGATCTCGCTGGGTTCACTGTAATGCAGATCTGTTTTGAGCACCAGCTCATTGATATCAAAATCCGGTTGATAAAACCGGTTAAATAATACCAGGGCATCGGCACCGGAGTTTTTCATACGCATGGCCATATTACCTGTTGCACTGAAATAAGGATTTAATTTCACTGCCACGGGAATCTTCACATTCGTTTTAATCGCCTCAATGATATTCAGGTAACGATGCTCCACTTCGGAAGAAGACATCGTTATATCTGCCGGGATAAAGAATATATTCACTTCCAGTCCATCCGCACCTGCCTGTTCGATCTGTTTGGAGTAATCAATCCAACCCTCAGTCGTAATCCCGTTCAGGCTGCCAATAATGGGAATATTCACGCGTTCCTTCGCTTTCCGGATATTCTCCAGGTATTCATCCACCCCCACATTAAAATCATCGAGGTCAGGAAAATAATCCAATGCCTCCGGGAATGCATACGAGGTTTCTGACATAACGGTATTCATCCTCGCTTCTTCCTTCCTTATCTGCTCTTCGAACAGGGAAAACATCACCACGGCACCCGCACCATTATCTTCCATTTTTACGATATTATCAAGCTGTTCGGACAAAGTGCAGGCAGAAACAACAATGGGTGAATTCAGTTTCAGCCCCATGTAAGTGGATTGGAGTGTCATATACTTGTTTTTTATACAATTGTCCTGAAGCTTATGGCCACTTCAGGACAATTTAGATTTACTTAATTCTTCCCGGGCATGTAACATGCGACAGGCTTATCCTATAGGGACAAAATCACTGGCTTTCTTCGTTGCCAGTTCTTCATAGGTTTTCCATTTCAGGTTCACCAGATCCTGTGCATGATTCATCAGGTGTTCAGCCACTTCAGGATTTGTCATCGTCAGCACTTTATACCTCAGTTCATTATAGGTATAGTCTTTCAACGTAATCGTCGGCCTGGTGGAATCGAGTACAAATGGATTCTGATTTTTCTTTCTGAGCATCGGATTGTAACGCAACAACGGCCAGTGACCACTGGCAACCGCCTTCTGCTGCTGGTCCAGTCCGTTTTTCAGATCATACCCGTGAGCAATACAATGGCTGTAAGCAAGGATTAATGATGGCCCATCATACGCTTCTGCTTCCCGCATGGCCAGCAGGGCCTGTTGCGGATTGGCGCCAAAAGCTACCCTTGCCACATATACATTACCGTAAGAGATCGCCTGCATCGCCAGGTCTTTTTTACCACCTGCTTTACCACCGGCTGCAAATTTTGCGGTAGCCGCTGTCGGTGTTGACTTGGAAGACTGACCTCCCGTATTGGAATAT
>CAUJFR010000354.1 GCA_963169885.1 Bacteroidota bacterium | reverse complement strand
GATCTTATCGATATAACCGGCAGTGGTCTTTGGCTGGAGTCCCAGTGAATTACCGAGAAAATAAACCTGCTCCTTCCCTTCCTGAACCGGGATGATAAAACGTTCCCGAAATGAAGCCAGTGGATCTTCACGGTCCAGTTGTTGTGCAGAATCAATAGAAATACGCATAGAGTAATAATTTAAAAAGCCCCCGTTTTTCCACCATCCACCGGGATGCTGGTGCCGTTGATATAAGACGCAGCCGGGCTGGCGAGGAAGGCCGCCAGTGCCGCAATTTCTTTTGTTTCGCCGAAACGTTGCGCCGGTATTTGTTTTTCCATTTGTGCGGCCAGTTCTTCGGGACTGATCTTATGCGCAGCTGCATTACTGTTGATCAGACTCTCCAGCCGACCGGTCTTAATAAAGCCGGGTAAAATATTATTGACCGTAATGCCATACGCAGCCACTTCCAATGACAGTGTCTTGGCCCAGCCGGCCGTGGCCGCCCGGATCGTATTCGATACACCCAGATTAGGAATCGGCATTTTCACCGAAGTGGAAATCACATTGATGATTCTTCCATATCCGTCAGCCTTCATACCCGGCAATAGCGCCTGCACCAATTGCTGATTGTTGATGATATGTTGCTGAAAAGCATTCAGGAACTGATCTGCTGTAGCATGTTGGATCAGTCCGGGGGCAGGGCCACCGGTATTGTTTACCAGGATATGAATAGTGCCTGCAGCTGCCAGTGCGGCCGCAGTTTCTTTCACTTGATCTGTATGTTGGAAATCAGCAACTGCAAACTGATGTGTTTGCCCCAGGCTGGAATCAAGTGAAGCAACCGTCTCTTTCAACCGGTCTTCGTTCCTGGCCAGTAAAATACAATTAGCCCCTAACAAGGCCAGTTCACGGGCAATGGCCAGACCGATGCCCTGGGTGCTGCCGCAGACCAATGCCGTTTTACTTTTCAATGATAGCTCCATGGCATCAAACCTAAAGAAAATAGTTGTATTTTTTCCTCACCTGTTTAATCTTCAATGTAAATAAAGGAGATGAATCCTGAATTAAAAAAAAAACTGCTTATACAGCTTCGCAACCGGTTCATCCTGCTGGTTGCGGGCATAGTGCTTATCTCAGCAGGTTGGAAAAAATCGGGATGGCCGGCAAATGTAATGGTGATCGGAGGGGCTATACTTGCCTTGTTTGCTTTTATGGCTATCCTGGGATTGCTGCTAACATGGCATGAAATCAGGAAGAAAATTAAAGAAGAGGAGACCGGGATAATTCAACCAGATAGTTATATCAACTGGCCACCCTGGTTCAACCGGGGAGCCTGGCTCGTTATCTATATGCTTTTGTTTATTGGAATTAGTTTTGGATCTTCAAAGCATGAAAATGATTTTGGCGGAGTAGGTTTCCTGATCCATTCCCTGGTTGCAGGATTGTTGACGGGATTTGGTGTTTTTCATTTATTGTCCCTGTATTTCGTAAGCTGGAATGATCACAAAAACAAACGAATCGAGATTGGATTCTATATAGTACTCGTCACTGTTTTCTTGTTTGTTTCACTTGGGCCCGTGGTGAATGAATACTGGGCCCGTTCATCCAGTGAATGTAAAAACTATGTCATTGAATCTTCATACCGTCAAAGACGGTTAAAGGAGAAATATATCAGGATCAGGATCGAAGACCGGACAGAAAGATTTGAACCATCGCCGGCCATATTGCGACGTTTAAATCCCGGGGACTCACTGATTACCCTTTGTATTAAAAAGGGAGCTCTTGGTTATAAATTTGTGTATGAATTCAGGATTCCTGAAAAGACTAAAACAGATCCGGGTAATCGGTAATTATCCCATCTACCCCCATTGCTTTCAGTTCATCGATTTTTGTTTTGTCATTCACTGTCCAGGGGATCACTTTCATTCCCTGATCATGACATTTTTTCAATAAGGCCGGGTTGACCAATTGATAAGCCGGACTGTAGATAGTGGGTGTAAAACCCAGGGCTTTAGTTTGCTCTTCCAATGATCGTTTGTCATAGTCTTCGATCAACATGGCCGTTTTGATAGACGGATATTTTTGATGCAGGTATTGCAGGGTGCGGAAATCGAATGACTGAATGATCACCTGCTCCTCCAGTTGTTTCTCTTTGATGACCGCCACCAGGCTGTCCACAAATTCCTTCGGCTCCGGGTGATAAATATTATCCGTGAGCGGCTGGGTCTTGGTTTCAATATTAAAAAAGGGAAAAGGCCGGCGGGCCATCATCATGTGTTGCTTTACCGCATCTAAAACATCTCTGAGCAAGGGTTTCCCCACTTTCATTTTCTCCTGACGGGGAAAACGGGGATGCGACTTCATACCTACATCATACTTCATTACCTCGGCATAGGTCATCTGGTAGATATTCAGGCTGCTCTCCTCTTTGGCACTGACTTCCGTGCCATCGGGCTTTTTACTTATTTCATGATTGAAAAAAGGCTCGTGGGACAGGATCAGCTGTTTATCCTTTGTCATCACCACATCCATTTCGAGTGTGGTCACACCCATGCCCAGTGCATGGAGCATGGCCGGGATTGTATTTTCGGGCATCAGTCCGCGGCAGCCACGATGGCCCTGTTTATCAAAATTTTCCTGTACCATTTGTCCCGGGGTTTTGTCTGATGATGCAGGGGCAACCGTTTTTTTACTGCCCGAACAGGCCATCAGTAAAAAAAGTATGGGGAGGAGTTGTCGCATAAATCTTATACTTTGGCGGCGATCGTTTCCGCACCCATATTCGCATTCCGCATCGCAATACTTCTTACCACATAGGAAGCGAATCCTTCAAATGCTTTCTTCGTAATCAGATCATCACTCATCATAATCGGAATACCCTGATCGCCGCCTTCGCGGATGCTTTGTACCAATGGTATCTGTCCGAGGAATGGCAGATCGTATTCATCGGCCAGGCGTTTGCCGCCATCTTTTCCGAAGATGAAATATTTATTTTCAGGTAATTCAGCAGGCGTAAAATAGCTCATGTTTTCAACGAGTCCGATAATCGGAATATTCAGTTGCGCCTGTCCAAACATCGCAATCCCTTTCTTGGCATCAGCCAGGGCAACATCCTGCGGGGTGGTCACGATCACCGCACCGGTTACCGGAACGGTCTGCATTAATGTAAGGTGAATATCACCGGTACCCGGCGGCATATCCACCACCAGGTAATCCAGTTCATCCCAGAATACATCGGTCACAAACTGACGGATGGCGCTGCTGGCCATGGGCCCGCGCCAAACCACGGCATTTTTTTCATCCACTAATAAACCGATACTCATTAATTTAATACCATATCGCTCGAGCGGGATGATCATCCCTTTTCCTTCAATATCCATCATCATCGGACGCTCTCCCCGCACCCCAAACATGATCGGTACACTGGGCCCATAGATATCTGCATCCATCAGTCCTACCTTGGCCCCGCCCTGCGCCAATGCAAGCGCCAGGTTAGCGGATACGGTGGATTTACCTACCCCACCTTTACCACTCACTACGGCAATAATATTCTTAACCTTAGGTAACACCGTTCCTTCATCCACCCGTTTTGTAGTGGTATTGGAGGTGAAATTCACCGTTACTTCCGCTTCCTTACTCACCAGAATTTTTATGGCATTAATACAGGCGTTTTTAATCATCTCCTTCAACGGGCAGGCCGGTGTGGTCAAAACCACGGTAAATGACACCTGGTTACCTGAGATTTCAATATCCTTCACCATATTCAGGGTCACGAGGTCCTTGCCCAGGTCGGGTTCCTGTACATTACTGAGGGCTTCGAGTACTTTTTCTTTAGTCATTTTCCAAGTATTTGTTAAAAGTCAGACAGAATGGCAAAGGTAAACAGTTCCCCGGGCAATTTTTTTACGAAATCAGCAACTTGTCTTTATTTTTGAGCCAGTGAAGAAATTTATACTAATTGCTGGTTTACTGTTGTTTCTCTTACCCAGGGAGGCCCGTGCCCAGTTCGAAACCTCCCGCGATTCTGTTGTTCAGTTATTTGGTATTATTATGACTGCAGACAGCCTGGTGGGTATACCTGCTGTAAGTATTATGGTGAAAGGCCAGAACAGGGGAACGATCTCCAATAACCAGGGGGTCTTTTCCATTGTGGTCCTGAAAGGGGATGAAGTGGAATTCACCCACGTCTCCTACCAGTCCAAAACCGTAAGGATCCCAAAAAGCCTTGAAGGAAATCAGTATAGTGTTGTTCAACTAATGGTAGCCGATACTGTTTACCTGCCGGCAACAATATTAAAACCAAGGCCCACCCCGGAACAATTTGCCCGCGATTTTGTCAAGAACCAGGTGCCGGATGATGAATATGAAATTGCCCGGAAAAACACCAGTGCGGCCAAGCGAAGGATCCTGATGCGCACCACGCCCGGTGATGGTGGAGAAGCCACCCGGATCCAGTTAAACAAAGTAGCTACACGGGCCACCTATCAGGGACAAACACCCCCGCAGAATATATTCAACCCGGCCGCATGGTCCGAATTTATCCAGGCCTGGAAAAGAGGGGATTTCAAGAATAAGAATTAACGAAACCACTCTTTCTTCTTCTTATTTTTGTCCTGCTGTTTAATACATTCATGACGTTATCCCTTCAGGACAACGTGTAAATCTTTCTTTATGATTGAATCAGGAGCAAACGTAGCAGTAATCGGTGCCGGCACGATGGGAAATGGCATCGCCCATGTATTTGCGCAAAGAGGGTATAAAGTCACCCTGATCGATGTTTCAGCCGACCAGCTGGAAAAAGCGGTGGCGACCATTGGCAAGAACCTTGACCGGATGGTGGCGAAAGAAATCATCCGCAAAGAGTTGAAAGAAGCGGCATTAAAAAATATAACCACTTCCACATCGATAGCCGAAGGGGTGAAAGAATCGGTGCTGGTAGTTGAAGCAGCTACGGAGAACCTGGACCTGAAATTGAAAATTTTCCAGCAGATGGATGCCGCTGCACCTGCCGGCTGCATTCTTTCCACCAACACCTCCTCTATCTCCATTGGAAAGATGGCCGCTGTCACCAGCCGGCCGGAATTGGTGATCGGAATGCATTTTATGAACCCGGTACCCGTGATGAAACTGGTAGAGATCATCAATCACCCGGGCACTTCAAAAGAAGTGACGGACAATATTGTTGCGCTGAGTAAAGACCTTGGTAAAGTACCCTGCGTGGTCAATGATTTCCCCGGCTTTATTTCCAACCGTATCCTGATGCCGATGATCAATGAAGCGATTTATTGCCTTCAGGAAGGTGTGGCGGGTGTAGCTGAAATTGACACCATCATGAAACTGGGAATGGCTCATCCTATGGGACCTTTACAATTGGCCGATCTGATCGGACTGGATGTTTGTCTCTCGATCATGAATGTCTTATATGAAGGATTTGGCAATAACCCTAAATATACCCCAAGTCCTTTGCTTGTTGAAATGGTGAAGAAAGGAAAACTGGGTGCCAAAAGCGGGGAAGGATTTTATGTGCATACAGCGGGGAGCAAGGAATTGGTGGTAAGTGTACGGTGATTTAACTGTTCAGGCCACTCCAAGTGGCCAGAACAGTTAAATCACTGTACATTCAACCCCTCTCAGCTCCTTCAACCTGAACAAGACCTCATTCAACCGGTTCTTCGGAATGCCCGCATCGATGGAGCAGAATAATTGTGTCTCCTGCCGGTGAACAGTGCAATCAAAATGCTTGATCACCCGCATCACTTCATTCATCTGTGTATAATCAAACTGGATGTGATAATTAAGTTGCACCGGTTTTGCTACGGTTGGAATAACCTGTAAGGCAAGTGCCGCCACTGTTTTATAGGCATTAATCAGTCCCGGCACCCCCAATAGAGTGCCCCCGAAATAACGGACCACTACAATCAATACATTGGTGATTTTTTTACTGTCGATTTGTCCCAGAATGGGCTTACCTGCTGTACCGGAAGGTTCGCCATCATCACTGACACGAAAGGTATTGCTGTCGAGCCCCAGCCGGTAAGCAAAACAATGATGTACAGCCTTGGGATGTTCTTTCTTGAGTGCCGCGAGTTTTTCCTTGAAATCGGCTACATCAGCCAGCGGATAGACATAGGCGATAAAGCGGCTGCCCCGGTCTTTGAATTCCGCCTGCCCCGCCTGCTCCACGGTATTATAATAAAACGTCTCCGTATTATTCTCCGTCACGCTTTTCCTTTTTTATAAAGAGATAATAGAATTGTATCATCGTGATTACCCCGTTTGGAATGATAATCGGCAGGTTGACATCCAGCAGTACTCCGTAAATCAGAAAGGTGATTGCCCCAAACATATTGATCAGTCGCACGGTCCTGAGATTGGATCCCATCATGAAACTGATTACCACCAGTGCGGCGGCCAGGTATCCTACCCATTCAATCCAGTTCATACATCGTTGGTTTTAATCTGTCCTGTATTTTTCCAGGTTAATAATTCATCTGTTAAAAGTGTTTCCCGGCTGATCAGTTGGCAGTTTGTCAGCTCCGGCGCAGGCAGGCCTTTGCCGGTTTTCATTTTCGTATTGGTAATAATTCTGGCCTCGTCCCAGGCTCCTTCCTGTATGAAACTGTTCAATAAGTGACGTCCCCCTTCAACCAGCACACTCTGTATCCTCAGCTTGTACAGCGCATCCATTAACTGCGAAATAAGGCTTTTATTTTTTTCCAACCGGTAATAAATCAGGTTGGGCTGCTCCTCTTCTTTTTCCCCATTAAATACAATCGTTTTCTGCTCCCTGTTAAACAATTTCAGGGATGCGGGCAAACTCAGATCCATGTCCAGTACCAGCCGCACCGGGGAAGGTCCGGCCCATAAACGATTCGTAAGTTCCGGATCATCCATCAAGGCCGTATTTGTTCCCACCAATATCCCGGCTTCCTCACTCCGCCACTGGTGTACCTGGCGATTGGAATATTCATTCGTGATCAATAATCTTGGGCTTCCGGCTTCAGCGGCCATAAAACCATCTGCTGTTTGTGCCCATTTCAGGATCACATAAGGCCGTTTTTTTTCGTGGAAAGTAAAGAACCGTTTATTCAGTTCCCGGCACTCTGCCTCCAATACGCCTTCCACCACTTCTATACCCGCCGCTCTTAACTTCTCAATACCCTTGCCATTCACCGCTTCAAATGGATCCCGGCATCCGATCACCACTTTGGGAATTCCGGTCCGGATGATCAGGTCTGCACAGGGAGGAGTTTTGCCGAAATGGGCACAGGGTTCGAGGGAGACGTAGAGGGTGGTGTTCGAGGTGCTATTGGTCTGGCCACTCAAAGTGGCCTGACCAATAGCCCCCACCTCCGCATGCGCCTCCCCGTAACGCGGGTGCCAGCCTTCCCCGATGATCCGGTCGTCCTGCACCAGCACCGCCCCAACCATTGGGTTGGGAGCTACCAATCCCGCCCCCTTACGGGCCAGCTCTATACAGCGAAACATGTATTTTTCGTCGGTGATCATTTTCAGTTAATCCCACAAAGATAAGAGAAGGTTGTTAGCTGTTAGTTGTTAGCTGTCAGGAGCCACTCACCACTCACTAATGACTATCGACTATATTTGCCCATGACTTTACAGGAAGCCGGCTTTTTTTTATTGAATCAGCTCCGCACCGTATATGAAGAAGGTGAGGCTTCCGCTATCGGTGATTGGGTGATGGAATCACTGACGGGTTCAGACAAGACCGAACGGATGATCTATAAAAACAACCCCATTACAACTGAAGAGGAAGAACAACTCCGGGGATATGCGGCAAAGCTTTTACAACATACTCCGGTACAATACGTGCTGAATGAATCCTGGTTTTGCGGGTTGAAATTTTATGTGGATAAAAACGTGCTGATCCCCAGGCCAGAGACAGAGGAACTGGTGGAATGGGTTATTTCCAATTGCCGGTTTCCGATTGACACTTTATCTATCCTGGATATCGGAACAGGCAGTGGCTGTATTCCCATTTCATTAAAAAGAAGACTGAGAAAAGCAAGGGTCACTGCCCTGGATATCAGTGAAGGGGCTTTAACGGTGGCGAAAAGAAATGCAGCCAAAATGGGCGCCGAAGTGGAATTCATACAACTGGATATACTGGACCCGGTCAGTTGGACCGATCTGGAACCGGCAGATATCATTATCAGTAACCCGCCCTATATACCCGAAAACAATAAAGCATCCATGCATCCGAATGTGCTGGCGTTCGAACCGCACACCGCGTTGTTTGTCCCGGATCAGGATGCCTTATTGTTTTATAAAGCCATCATAGAACTGGCAAAAACGAAATTAAATCCTGAAGGACTCCTCTTTTTTGAAATTCATGAAGATCTGGGCCGGGAAGTAACGGAACTCTTATCCATTGAAGGTTTTGCTTCAGAAATAAAGAAAGATATGCAGGGAAAAGACCGGATGGTAATGGGGAGGAGGGATGGGGATAGGTTGACAAGTTGATAAGTTGACAGGTTGAGAGGTTGATAAGGTGTCTTACTAAGGAGGGGCTGTTTACTCCCGACTCCTGACTCCAGACTCCAGACTCCACGCTCCCGACTCCCTACTTCCTCCTGTACCTCGTCTTCTCTCCGGGATAATAACTATCGAGAATTAAATACTCTTCATTCAGCAGGGAAACTTTATAAACCGGTGCGGCGCTGCTGCCATATACCAATTCCCTTGTGGATGGATTATAACTGTAAGAACTGGTACTTCCTGCCATTTCCTGAAAAACTTCACAGTTACCATCCGGAGTAAAGGTCAGGTTCATCGGCCAACGACTGGTTGGTCCCCATGTATATTGTCCGGTACTATCCTGGTAGTAATTCGCATCTTCGACCCAGTTGCCAACAATTGAAATATTGGTTTCCTTTTTACAGGAAATGAAGAAGACGGATAATAAGAGGATGATTGCAGCTTGTTTCATTGGTTGGATTGACCCTGTAAAAGTAGTCATCCCCAATGTGAAAAGCGTGGTAGTATTACGCCGTATTTACCCTGTATTTCGCCCCAAAAAAGGGTGCCCAATCAGCTACAATAATGACTTTCTCCTACTGCTGCACTCTGGCCACCACTTTCGCCGTGTCTTTCTTAGCAATGCCCATCACATGAAAAACACCTCCATAGAAAGCACTGGTGTCAGCATTGATTACGACGGTTGGGGTATCCACAAATGCTTTTTGTTTCCGTATCTCCATGCTAAGCAATGAGTCAAAACTGGCGGCATCCACTTTAGTCGAGCCAATAAAATACTCCTGGTCTTTATTGATGGATACCATGATATCCTGCTTGGCCTTGGTTTCCTTTTTACCCCGGGGTAGTCCTACCGGAACCACATTGGGATTCGCCAGGGTGGCCACGATCAAAAAGAACATCAGCAGGATGAAGAGAATATCATTCAGCGAGTCCGTAAAGACCTCCGATTCTTTTCTATGTTTCTTTCTGAATTTCATGTAGGTAAATTATCGGGTGGGTTCTTGCAGAATGTCCAGGAAATCAGCAGACGCTGCTTCCATTTTATTGGCGGTCTTATCGATCTGGGTATTGAGGTAACTGTAACACAGGTAAGCGATCAGACCGATCACCAGACCGGAAATGGAAGTAATCAGTTTGGTATAGATACCACCGGAAATAATACTCACATCAAACTTATTGGAAGAGGTAATGCCGGAGAATAACTGCATCAGACCGATCAGGGTACCAACGAAACCAAAAATGGGGGCTGCTTTGGAAATAACAGACAGAATATCCAGGTTTTTCTCCAGTTTGTACATTTCCAGCTGACCCACATTGGCCATGCTTTTTTCAATGCCATCGATCGGCTTCCCGATACGCTGGATCCCTTTGTCAATGATCCTGGCTACCGGATTATTGGTATTCTTGGCAAAATTCCGGGCCGCGGTGACATTACCACTGATAATATTGTCCCGGATAATATTCATGAAATTGGCATCGATCTTGGCCGCATTCCGGATGGCAATATAACGCTCGGCAAATATGTAAATTCCCAGCAGCATCATGGCACCCAGGGGGATCATAATCCATCCTCCCATCTGCAACAATTCGAAAAAACTCAGCTGTCCGTCGTGATTGGCATCCCCGGACAGACTTTGTGTGGCTTTTGTCAAAGAATCGGTAATCTGCAATAAATCGATCATATTGGTCTCTTTAGGTGGGTAAAAGTAATGGAAGACGGTTAAAATGGTTTTTGTTTGTTTTCAACACCTGTCAGTATTTGGGGGTAAGAACGGGAAAAAGCGTGCCACGTTGTATGGAGGGGGCAAGATTTAGAGATCTTTAACAGGGCATTGAGTTGGTGATAACACCAACCCATTACCCCCATGGAAAAGGTCCCGGGGTATCATTTGCTCGATGAAATGATTCCCCGGGACCGTTTTATCTAAAGAAGCCAGTCTCAAAGGTCTTTTAGCTAAAACAAAGACTCCCGGCTACTAACTCCCGACTAATAACTACTTCCCTACTCCTGCCTGCTTCACCATCAATGCCTGGATCTGTTTCATTGTACCTTCCATGCCGTCAGGACTTCCATCGAGGAAGATCACATTGCCTTTGCCATATTCAGCAAAATTCTTAATGGCTTCAGTCCACATACTAAACAGGATCACATTGGTATCCAGGTTGGCCTGTTTCATTTGTTCAGCCGCTTCGGTCATACCCTTGGCTACTTCCTGGCGGAAGAGGGCCACCCCTTGTCCGCGGAGACGGGCCGCTTCTTTTTCTGCTTCAGCGGAAATCTTAATCGCATTTCCTTCAGCTTCGGCGGATTTGGTCTTGGTGATGAGCAAGGCCTGTCCTTCATTCTCTGCAGCGGCTTTCAGGTTATTGGATGCCACTACCTTACTCATGGAGTCAAGGATCATTTTATCGAATGTAATATCATTGATCTGCAGATCCTGCAGGTGATACCCCCAGGTTTCCAGAGTATGGTCAATCTCAAACTTCACATAATCCACGATTTCTTTACGAAGCGCCAGGATTTCAGCCTGCTTTTTTGTAGCTACGAAGGAGCGGATATTCCCTTCGATCGTGCGGATCAATGCCTGCATCAGGTCTTTATCTGCAAAAAATTTAAACGCCACTTTTTTAATCGTTTCTTCATCTGCATTCTGTACCGAATAAAGCAGCATACTTTTAAAGTAAACATTGGCCTGGTCGGCAGTTACAGCCTGAAATTCCAGTTCTACCGAACGGTTCTGGATCGACACTTTTTTATACACCTGCTCGATCAGCGGAATTTTAAACCGGAGTCCGGGGGTGGCAATACGCTGGTATTTACCAAACAGGGTAATCACCCCGATATACCCCTGGTTAATGGTAAAGAGTCCGCTGAAGAAAACAATCGCTAATACAATGATCCACCAGTAGTGGGTCAGGAAAGTTGGAATATCCATCGTTTTTAGTTTATACGTTTATGGTTGAATAAAGATACATGAATTAACTCTTTTCGGAACAGATCATCACCAGGTGAGCCATGGTTTCCACCGCTTTGTTCAAATCCTGTACACTGATGAATTCCAGTTTGGAATGAATGGCCTGTTCACCGGCAAACAGGTTCGGACAAGGCAGGCCCATAAAGGACAAACGGCTGCCATCCGTACCCCCCCGGATACTTTCCATTTTCAACTCCAGTCCGGCCCGGGCTATAGCTTCTTTTGCAAAATCCACCACATGGGGGTTTACATCCAATACTTCCTTCATATTCCGGTACTGTTCGGACACAATGAAATCAAACGAAGCTTTTGGATAAGTCCGCATCCGTTCTTCGATCTGGGTACGCAGATAATCTTCTTTCTTTTTCAGGCCCTCTGTTTCAAAATCACGAACGATGAAATCAATGGTACACTTTTCTGCAATCCCATCTATCCGTACCGGATGAATAAACCCTCTTTTACCTTCCGTGGATTCCGGGGAGAGCCGGTCTTTTGGCAAAGCGGCCAGTATCTCTCCCGCAATCTTCATGGCATTGATCATTTTATCCTTGGCATATCCCGGGTGTGCAATCACCCCGTGTATCACCACCTG
>CAUJFR010000353.1 GCA_963169885.1 Bacteroidota bacterium | reverse complement strand
AGGGGTATACATCTTTCTCAATATCCCCGTTTGCTCAGTACTATAGGTAAATACCTGTTCCTTCATCCGCGTGAATTTTTCCTGCCGGAACGAAAACCACCCGTGCAGAACTACCAACCATTAGCTGGTAAAGACGATAGTTCAAAATAGAACCGGGATAATGGAACCAGTCGCACGATATCAAAAACCTGTTTGTCACGGATGGCTCCTGTATGGTATCTTCTCCCTGCCAGAATCCATCCCTGACTTATATGGCACTGACCGCAAGGGCTTGTGATTACGCAGTGACAGAATTGAAAAAAGGGAATATTTAAATCAGTTAAATAAATGATCGTGCTCAATAACCAATGACCATTAATCCGGTTCTTTTGCAGCCGATGATAACAGACCCTTTATTGAAAGAGTATAAAACAGCAACCGATTATGCCTGGATCTACTGGCGGGCTGTCCAGGTTCTCTGCTGGCTGGCCGGATTTGTGTTGCTGATTACTTTATTTGTGAAACCCGCATTTGGGATTACGTTATTATGGAACGGACTCATTCCCGTAGCACCGGCTTTACTGGTTGTGGGCACCGGAGTCTGGAGAAATATTTGTCCTCTTGGTACCACGTCATTATTGCCCGACCGATTTGGGGCACCGGGCAAACTAAAACTGACCCCGAAGGATCAGTCCAGGTTGCATCTGGCCGGGGTGCTGCTTTTATTACTGATCATTCCTTTGCGTCATGTCCTATTCAATACGGATGGCCGTGCCACCGGCATGATCCTGATCCTGTTGGGGGCCGTAGCCTTCTCAACCGGGTTGTTTTTTGAACGAAAATCCGCCTGGTGTGCAGGTATCTGTCCGGTACACCCGGTAGAAAAACTATACGGCAGTAAGCCGGCTGCAAAAATGATGAACGTACATTGTGTGAATTGTATCCGTTGTTCCGTTCCCTGCCCGGACTCCACCCAAAACACGAAGCCCTTCCTGCAGGATGAATCGGTAGTGGCGCGTATAACGGAGTTCCTGCTGGTGGGCGCTTTTCCCGGCTATATCTGGGGTTGGTTTCAAACGCCAGATTATACGGGGCAGGAGGGATGGCAGCACCTGGCACAAGTATACCGTTTACCAGTATTGGCCGGGGCTGTAACCACTTCCCTTTATTTCCTGCTACGTTTTCTCTTTACCAAAAACCGGACATTACTGATCCGCTTTTTTGCTGCTGCAGCCGTATCCTGTTATTACTGGTTCCGCTTGCCGCTCTTATTTGGTTATGACCCGGCAGATACGCATAGCCAGTTGATCGACCTGAGTGGAGTGATGCCGCATTGGATCATTACTACAATCAGTTTTACACTGATCTTGTTTTTTATGTGGTGGTTCCTCATCCGGGAAAATAAAAAGTTTAGCTGGTCATCACGGCCAGCTTTGTTTGGTAAATAAATCAGTTTTTCAAAGCGAGACGGATATGTTAAATTAGTAACATGCGAAAGTTACTTTACTGCTTACCGGTATTTCTATTGTTTTCCTGTTCCCGGCGGGTACTCGAAGTGGTAGAACCACATTATTTTCATGATAATTACTTTTTGTTCCGTGAAAACGGGCACTATTCCGGCAAAATGCTCATACTTGGCGTATTTCGTTTACCAGATTTTCAGCGGGGACAATATATCCGGCAAAAGGATTCAGTTTATTTTCTACGCAAACAAAAGAAGAACCTGTTTTCTATCTATGCCTATGGGTTTATTGATACAGTGGAAAAAAAGTTCCTTTACCGACCCGTAGATTCCACCGATTGGACAACCTATATAATCCGGGATATGCCTACCCGGAAAAGAGACCGGGCCATGCGAAAAGCCCGCAGCAGTACGGCAGATGAATAATTGTGCTCCTATTCATGTTTTAACGCTACAAGCAATATCTTAGCATACAAACTGATTTGCATGCAACCTATCATTGAATGTGTTCCCAATTTCAGCGAAGGAAGTGATCTCCAGCTGATCCGGCAGATTACGGACCAGGTGGAATCTGTGGATGGCGTCCGCCTGCTCAATGTGGATCCGGGCAAAGCCACCAACCGTACTGTGGTCACTTTTGTCGGACATCCGGATGCGGTGATTGAAGCTGCATTTCGGGCCATCCAAAAAGCCGGTGAGCTGATTGACATGAGCAAACATAAAGGAGAACATCCGCGGATGGGCGCCACCGATGTTTGTCCGCTGATCCCCATTGCCGGTATTACCATGGAAGAAACAGCCGCCTTTGCCCAAAAACTGGCCAAAAGAGTAGGGGAGGAATTATCGATACCGGTCTATCTCTACGAAGCCGCCCAGCCGGATAAAAGCCGGAATAATTTATCGGTTATACGTGCCGGTGAGTATGAAGGATTTTTCAAGAAAATAAAAGAGCCGCAATGGAAACCGGATTACGGTCCGGCCGAGTTTGATGCTAAAAGAGGCGGTACCGTGATCGGGGCTCGTGATTTCCTGGTGGCTTATAATGTCAACCTCAATACCACCAGCACCCGTCGTGCCAATGCCGTGGCCTTTGACGTACGGGAGGCCGGAAGGAATGTGGTCATAAACGGAGAAAAAGTAAATCAGCCGGGCAGTCTGAAATCTGTAAAAGCCATTGGCTGGTTTATTGAAGAATACGGGGTGGCCCAGATCAGCATGAACCTTACCAATATTAACATCACCCCGCTGCATATTGCTTTTGATGAGGTATGTAAAAAAGCCGATGCCCGTGGCATCAGGGTCACCGGTTCAGAACTGGTGGGCCTGGTCCCGTTGAAATCACTTACGGATGCCGGTCGTTATTTTTTACGCAAACAAAAAAGATCCACCGGTGTTTCAGAAAAAGAGCTGATCAAAATTGCAGTGAAATCCATGGGACTGGACGAGCTGGGGCCTTTTAAATCTGAGGAGCGGATCATCGAGTATATGCTCCGTTTGCCGGCAGATAGTAAACTGGTCAATATGAATTTGTCGGCTTTTGCCGATGAAACGGCCAGTGAAAGTCCGGCTCCGGGTGGAGGATCCATATCGGCTTATGTGGGGGCATTGGGTGTTTCACTGGCGACGATGGTGGCCAATCTTTCCTCGCATAAGAAAGGCTGGGATGAACGATGGGAAGAGTTCAGTGACTGGGCAGAGAAAGGCGAGGCGTTAAAGAATGAATTGATCCGATTGGTGGATGCCGACACCAAAGCGTTTAACAAGATCATGGAGGCCTTTGCCTTACCAAAATCAAGTGAGGCAGAAAAAGCCATCCGTACACAGGCCATCCAGGAAGCCACCCGCTTTGCCATTGATATACCTTTTCAGGTGATGCAGGCATCCTTTAAAAGCCTCGAAGTGATCAAAGCCATGGCGGAAACCGGTAATCCTAATTCCGTATCCGACGCCGGGGTAGGAGCCCTTTGTGCCCGTGCCGCCGTGATGGGTGCTTTTATGAATGTGCGTATCAATGCAGCCGGCTATCCGGACAAGGAATTCGTGGAAGAAATTGTGTCGAAAGGGAAGGAGATTGAACAGAAAACAATAGCTTTAGAACAGGAGATACTAAAAGTGGTCAACGATAAGATCGGGCTATAACCACCCAACCTTATTCACCACTGTATTCTCTATTCCCAATTCTCTATTTACT
Organism: Bacteroidota bacterium; assembly: GCA_963169885.1. Classification (GTDB taxonomy): domain Bacteria; phylum Bacteroidota; class Bacteroidia; order Chitinophagales; family Chitinophagaceae; genus JJ008. The sequence continues at coordinate 4,057 of CAUJFR010000353.1, read as the reverse complement.
ATTCTCTATTCTCAGCATATGAAGCACCTCAAAATCTACAGCAAACAAGACATCCTCTCCCTGACCAAGATCCGCCGCTATGAAACCAAAGTGGGAGAGCGGCTGAATGTGATTTTTGATCCCGCCGAACTGGAAAAATCCATTGAAGGCTCGGCGTCAAAATATGTCTTGTTTGGAATACCGGAAGATTTGGGGGCCAAAGGCAATTTCGGGATCGGGGGTACGGATACCTTGTGGATTCCTTTCCTGCAGAGTTTTTTCAATCTCCAGAGTAATGATTTCATGGATGGGAACGAAATGCTGATGATCGGTCATTTTGATTTTGGGGATTTACAATTCCTGATCGACACGACGGCCAAAGGAGATGATGAACGGATTGAAGCGTATCGCCATGCGGTGAATACGATTGATGATGAAGTGGAGAAACTGGTTAAAATTATAACGGCTGCTAAAAAAATACCGGTTGTTGTAGGTGGCGGACATAACAACTCCTATCCGTTGATCAAAGGAGCGGCCAAAGGCTGGCACAAGGCCGGAAAAATTCCCCTGGCCCAGATCAATTGCATTAACCTGGATGCCCATGCCGATTACCGGCCGATGGAAGGACGTCATAGCGGTAATGCATTCCGCTATGCGGAAGAAGACGGATACCTGCAGAAATATTGTGTGATCGGCTTACATGAAAACTATATTCCGCAAAACAGCTGGGTGGATATCGTCAACAATCCTTTTATCGATTGCATAACGTTTGAAGACATTTTTGTGCATGATAAACGGACTTTTTTGCAGGCCGTGGCCCATGCCACCGGATTTACAGAAGACACCATGACCGGTATTGACATTGACCTCGATGCCATTCAAAATACATTGAGCAGTGCCATGACCCCGGTAGGCGTATCCCCGGTACAGGCACGCCAGTATGTTTCCTTTGCTGCGGCAGATACCAAGCCGGCCTATTTATATATCTGTGAAGGAGCAACCCGTCTGGCTGATGGGCGTTCAGACAGCAGCAGTGCCAAACTGATCAGCTACCTGGTCAGTGATTTTGTAAAAGCTTTATCCAGCTGATCAGAAAACCGGTGCGCTGAGTGTTATAGTTGCTTTACTGAATGACTTATCAAACCGGCTTTTGACGGAAGCCGCTTCTTTTGATTTTTTTTGCTTCAGTAATGCCTGCCAGTAGCCATACAAAGCCCATCCGTTTTCATTATTGACTAACAAATCATCTTTCAGCGTTTTTATCGCCTCCTCCGGTTGTCCGGCTTTCAGGTACGCATTGGCCAGGTAATGCCTGGGATTCAGGATCCAGTCGCGGGGTTCATTGTATACCATTGCAGCTTCGGTTACTACGGCTGAACGAAAAGCTTCAATGGCTGCCGGCCATTTTCCTTCCTGTAACAGGATCGTGCCATGAAGCATTTCAACAGCGATAGTAGCTCCATCACTGGCTGGTGAAAAAGGAGTAAAAGGAATGGACAGGACTGAATCTTTTGCAAGTAACTTCATCTGCTCAAGTATTTCTTTCGCCTCAGTAAGTTTTTGTTGATGCGAAAGGGCCATACCTCTTCCAAAAAGCCAGAGTATGCGGCCATACGTTTGTTTTTCCGGTGGTGGTTTGCGGTTAAGTAACGCTTCCCACTGACCAAAACGGATCTCATTAAAAACAGGGGTCATAAAAATGTATTGTACCAGGTTGCCCATAGCACCTGGGAAATCAAGGTAGCTTTCAGGTATATTGCTGACAAGCTCAGCGGCGGATTGCACGGCTTTTGAATATTGTCCGGCCATCATGGCATTATTCACCTGCATATGCAGGTTATGGATGATGTAGAGAAAATCGGCACCGGTAACAGGCGCAAACAGGGGAATGCTTTGCCTGTAACTTTTCACCGCCTCTTCATTCACCCGGATTCCTTTGTCAAACTGACCAGTCCGCAGATAAATATGGGAAGGCATATGAACCGTATGTGATAGACCCGGCGTTAGCTTTCCCAGCCGGTCCGCACTGGCCAGTGCATTTGCAGCTTCCGGAGATGGTTCCATCACGTGGATATAATAGTGATTCAGACCCGGGTTCTGCGGAGTGGATGCCAGGGCCTTTTCAAGTACCTGTCTGATCAGCGGCGTCCAGGCCTTCGGATTTCCGTCAGGAGTCCACAAATCCCATGGATGCTCCAGCATCATGGCGTCGGCATAAAGGGCAGCCACATCTCCCTGTCCGGGAAATGTTTGATACAACTCCGCCATTTTAGCGGTATAGGCTTCATTCAGCTGCCGGCGGTTTGTATCCGCAGAATCAGCGGTATACCTTACTGCCATTGCATTGATTAATCCTTTTTCCAGATCAGTGGCCCCTGTTGAGAATTGCTGCGCTTTGCTGACTGCCGCCAGGGCAGCGGGAGTGGCCGCATAGCCATAATCATTGATATTGGGACCATAGGCCAGTGCCTGTGCCCAATAAAGAATAGCCGATTCCGGATCAAAACGGCTGGCCTTTTTAAACGAGGCCATGGCTTCGATGATGTGAAAACTATAATACATATTAATGCCCTGATTAAAGTAAAAACGGGCACTGTCATGGCGGCTGCTGATGGACCAGGTATATGAACCTGCCCCGGGTATGGGAGGGATATCCGTTTCTTCCAGCCATTGACTGAGCGCCTCCCAATCAGGGCCGCACCGGATGACCTGCTTATAATGGGCGGGAATTTGTTTTCTATCAGTAGAAGATGTCTTAAACTGCTCACGAAAAGTGAAAGCCAATGAGGCCATAATCAGCGCCAGCAAGGCCAGGCTCAGCAAAGGTGATTTCATAAACGTTGGTTTGAGTTATAGAAATTACACTAAAACCAACGACCGGAAAAAATAATTTTTAAAATGCAGAATATCAGCTTTCGAGCTCCATAATTTTCTCAAAAAGCTGTTCGTATTGCTTATTCAGACCGGCCAGTTCCTGGTCGGCTTTCTTGTAGCCATTCTCCGCTTCAAGGAATTTAGATTTGTCAGAATAAACGGATGGATCCGCTAAGGAAGCTTCCAATTCCGCTTTCCGGATATTCAGTTTGGCGATTTGCTCTTCCACTTGCTGAAACTGGCGTTGCACCCGTTGTAATTCCTTCTTCTTTTCTTTATCAATGGCCACGCCGGGTTGTTGCTGTTTTACAACCGGAGCTGGGGGAGGCGGGGGAGCCGCTTGCTTTTGTTTATTATCCGCCTGTTTTACCGGTTCCGGTTTTTTCTCCGGTTTTTTATTTTCGAGTTCCTGTTTGGCCATTCGTTCCTTCCAGGCTACCCATTCCTCATAACCGCCTTTGAATTCCTTGATCTCATGGTCTACAATTTCCCAGATTTTATTGGCCGTTTTAGCCACGAAATAACGGTCGTGACTTACCAGGATAATACTGCCCTGGTAGCGGTTCAGGGATTCAATCAGCAGGTCACAACTATGCATATCCAGGTGATTCGTTGGTTCATCCAGCATCAGGAAATTAGCCTTACTCACAATAACTTTAGCCAACGCAACCCGGGCTTTTTCACCACCGCTGAGAATCCGTATTTTTTTATCCGATTCGTCACCACTAAACAGGAAACAGCCAAGTAGTCCCCGTAATTCAAGTTCCGTCATCTGGCTGCCGCATTCCTTCATTTCATCCAGGATTGTATTATTGAGGTTCAGGGCTTCCAGCTGGTGCTGTGCATAAAAGCTCTCTTCCACATTATGACCCCATTTACGTTCACCATGTGAAAATTGCTCCACGCCGGCAATAATCCGCAGTAAAGTGGACTTGCCTTTACCATTCGCACCGATCAGGGCGATCTTATCACCCCGGTCTATTTCTACCGAACTGTTCTCAATAATGACATTATCCCCGAAGGCCTTGGAAACATTATGTAATTCGACCAGGACTTTGCCTGGTTGTTTGTCCACCCTGAAGTTGATCCGGATATCCGGTCGTTCGATCTCAGCTTCTTCGATCCGGTCGAGTTTGTCCAGCTTCTTCATAATACTCTGGGCCATGGCTGCTTTACTGGCTTTGGCCCTGAAGCGTTCCACCAG
>CAUJFR010000352.1 GCA_963169885.1 Bacteroidota bacterium | reverse complement strand
TCACCACTGGCCAGTAACTTCAACCGGTCCGCTTCCGCATTGGCCTGTAAACGTACGCTGTTCGCATCTCCGGTCGCTTTATTTACTGAGGCATACGCAATACGCTCGGCGATGAGCACGCCCTTATCCGCTTTTACGATTTCCTTTTGTATTTCAGCGATGGCGGTTTCCTTTTCCAGGGTCTGCCGGGTTTCCTGCGACCTCTTCTCGGTTTCATACGTGATCTTCTGCTCTTCGGCCAGTTTACGATCGGTCAGCGTCTTCATCAGGCTTTCGGGTGGCACAATATCACCAATCAGGGTATCTACTCCGTACACATTATATTGATCCAGCACTTTGCCGATATGCTCTTTAGCGGAAATCTGCCGTTCCTTACGGGTTCCAAGGAAGGCGATCACATCGCTGTCCTGGGCACTGTTACGGAAATAGTTACCAATGGTTGGTTCCAGCACCTGGCTCACCAGGTTATTCATATTACCAAACCGCGCAATTACTTTAGGCGCTTCGGTGGTTGGAATATGGATGATCTGCGATACGTCGAGATTGAACGGGAACCCGTCCTTACTGCGGACCGTGATCGTGGACAGGTTTTTATCCAGCTGATGACTCTCACTTCTTGCACTGGCCCAGTTCAGCACCAGGTTGGTAGTGGGCACCATTTCCACCTTCATGATATAAGGGTTGATCGGGTATTTTCCCGGACCTAACGGTTCGGCCCATACGCCTTTCGTCCCTTTCGAAACAATATTTCCATGTTTAAATTCCACACCACTCAGGTCCACGCCTTCTGTTCCTACATAGGAAATCACTACTCCGACATGTCCAATAGGAATCTCGGTCATCTTCACCATTTCTATCCGGGCAAACCAGGGGTTTAAGAAATAAGAACCGGCCAGGATTACCTGCTCCTGCAAACCCTTTAAGCCCTCTTTTTGAAGGAACATATCCGCATCCTGAAACTTGTTATGCCCTTCAATGATTTTACCGGCAATCTGTCCTTCTTCCAGGGGCTTTCCTTCAGCCGTGGTTACAATACCCACCGCATTGTCGGGGATCATGGTCATATCGGTCAGTTCCACCTCAAACAGGTAGGTATTGATACGATAGGATCCAGGGGCAATGATAGAGGTCTGCCGGCCTTTTCGTCCACCGTTGTGCAGAAACGCCTCTGCATCCTGGAAAGAATCACATTCCACTTTACGTCCGAGGATCCGACCTGTCTCCAATTCCGCACCGTCCTTTGCCAGTACCAGTCCGATCTTACCGGTCGGGATGATGATAAATGGCTGAAAAGTGATGGAATACTGCCAGATCCATTTCCAGAAATACACACCCGGAGGTAAGGTCTGCGCCTGGTAACCCGCTTCGCCTTTGGTGGCGATAATACGTCCTTCCGGTAATTCCTGCTGTCCGAAAAGCACGAATTGTTTTGTTACTAACCCGATACGGTCTTCTGGTACAATGACCAGTCCGAAGCATACCCGGAGAATAAATTTGTAAAAAAGCAATAAGAATAAGGGGATGCCGATAATGAGGCTCCACTTGATGATTTCATGTTTGTCCATGTTGATTATTGATTAAGGGTTGTTGAAATTATTTGATATGCACACAGCAGCCTATGACCTGTGGCAGAAAATGCACACAAGTTTTCGACATGATACACGTTGCCCTGAAAGACGACTCCGTCTTTACAAGATCAACTGTTTAACCATTTTCTTTTTACTGAAGGGGTGGAGAAGTATTGTAAATCGTGTGCCGTATTTCGGACTCGATAGAAGAGAAGACCGTATGGTCTGATTCGGGGTTCATTTTGCTTGTTTGAAGGAGTAAAATTACAACAAAGTTGAATTATCCCCAAAAAAACCGGAAGAGACCTTTTGAGACGCGCCTGCGGCGGGCGGCAAAGAGGTCAAAAGAGAAAAGGAGAAAAAGAGAGCCTGTTATTGGCAATGACTTTCTAAACGACAACCCCTAAACGCTTTAAATTAATTTGTCTGTAGTCGGCGACGGTGCCTGATATAAAATAAAAACCACTATACTTTTAACAGGCAAAAAACAAATACATCAAAAAAACATTTTTATGATAGAGCCATACTCTATAAATGAGCTAACTGCAGTCGTAGTTGATCTGTGTGTTAAAATCCACACTAAAGTCGGTCCGGGATGTTATGAGCGGGTATATGAAGAGATACTATATTACGAACTGACAAAGATGGGGTTTAATGTAAAAAGACAGCTTCTGCTTCCAATACAGTATGAGGAGTTATTTATTCCACATGCATATAAACTTGACCTGCTGGTCGAAGACAGACTGGTACTTGAGCTGAAATCACAACACCCTCTGCCCTTGGTTTTCTTTAATCAGATCAGGACCCATCTTTCTTTTCTGAATTTAAAGAATGGTATGCTGCTGAACTTCAAAGTACCACGAATGAAAGATGGCATTTTCAGAATATTCAACAATTCAGGATTAGAGTAGAGAATGGATATCTGAGATTCAAATAAGCTGATACGTTTAGCTTATTGTTGCTTAATGGGCATTACCAATAGCACGCCCTCTTTTATATTCTCTTTTTTCCTCTTTTGACCTCTTTAGCGCCCGCCGCAGGCGATTCTCCCCCCTATTCCCCCGCCAAAAACACCGCATTACAAAACATCAGCTTCCCATTCTCCCAAAAACTCCTGAACATCACATTATCCACCAGCAGATTCACCGTACCATTTCCCACCTGTACTGAACCAAACAGCATCCCGTCTTTCAGCTTAGGTTGCAGGGCGGTGCCTACAAAACCAGCTACAGAATTTTCCTTTTTGATTACCCCGACATTCCAACCACCCTCTTTCATGAATTCGTATATAATATCATCCTGCTTAAGAGTATAATAATAGTCAGGATAACCGAATGCAAGCGGGTGAGACGGATCCAGCGTTACTTTCCAGATCGAGCCGGGAGTATAACCGGAAAGTGCACTGCGTTCACGATCCTCATAATCTTGCAGCGCCTCATAAGAATCACTTTTATCTTTTTTATCCGCATCTTCTGTTTTCTTTTGCTTAATGCCGATATCTGCTTTGGCTAACTGGGCAACGGCTCCTTCCAGGGCCACTACACGTCCGCCCTTGCTGACCCATGACTTAAAAGCTTCCAGTTCATCTTTGTTGCTGAGGAAACGATAATTGCCATCCGGCATGATCAACACATCGATCTCATTCCAGTTGGCACGGGCCAGATCATTGGCATTGATCAGGGTCACCGGAAAGTCCAGCTGTTGGTCAAAGAAATGCCAGATCTCCCCCGCAGAATTACCGGACACCCCTTCTCCGGTTACAAGCACCACTTTCGGCATCCGCATCGGATGTACCATACCACTACCGAAATCAAAGCCTTTATCTACAAATCCACTGCTGACCGCATAAATCTGTACGCCATCTGCGGCGGTTGTCTCGCGGACCATCTTCCAGAAATCTCCGCCAAATTTTTGGTTGGAGGTCTTTAAGACAATGATGGCACCGCGTTCAAATTTATTTCCATTGACTTCAAATGGTTGCTCCGCATAACGAAGCAGGATGCCTTTCTGTAAAAGATGACCGACCGTCTTCACGGTTTTAATTCCATTCCAGGGTATAACATATCCATATGTGGTTTCCGGGTTGGTTACGGAAGTACGCAGATTAATCGCACCTGCTGCAGCTAATTTATCTTTTGTGGCATAAGCATTCAGTCCATACACATATGGCAATGCCCAGGCCGTAATATCATACGTAGCGGAGTCAGATAATTTTGTTTTAGGTTCAAATAACACTTTTACCATGGCCGAACGTGGCTGCAGGGCAGAGATCACCAGGTCATTGGCTCCGGCGCTAAACGACTCTTCTTTACCACTGAAATAATTGAAACCTTTTGAAGCAGCGCCGGTACCTGCCGCATACTGAATGCCATTTTTATCCAGCAAGCGGATCAGTTGTTCAAAACGTTCCTGATTTCGGGCTTCATATTTGATCACATAACTTTTATGTTCACCAAAACCAGTTGCGGTAGCATCATTGAAAAATTTACGGTATTCTTTCACCAGCCTCCCCGCATTCAGAGAAGCAATTTCAATGGTACTCAGCGAGGTGGTGAAATGATGCTGGGCCCTGTCCACCAGGGTCAGGGTATCCCCTTCTTCCACGATCACGCCAAGTCCGGCACCGATACCGCCTTGCTCGTAAGTCATACCTATACTACCATTATAGGTGGGATAGGTATCGCCGTAAGAAGGATATAAAAGATCAAAACGCTCACGGGTAAAATAAAGCCAGCCATGCTGATCAAAATACTTGGCGTGATTCTTTCCGATGGCCACCTGGAATTCCCGTTGCCAGTTGGTGATTACTTCATGATAGGGCTCCGCTGCCGGGGCAAAATAATAGGGCTCATTGATCCCCTGCTCATGAAAGTCCACATGTACCTGGGGCATCCATTGGTTATAAAGACTGATCCGTTGCTGGCTTTCCACCTGTGTCTGCCAGGCCCAGTCACGGTTCAGGTCAAAATTATAGTGATTGGATCGGCCACCGGGCCAGGGCTCACGGTGTTCACGGGCCACCCGTTGCGGATTGAAATTTTTTCCGGCTACTGAAGTAAACCAGTTCACATAGCGGTCACGACCATCCGGGTTCAGACAGGGGTCCATCAGTACCACGGTATTCTTCAGCCATTGCTTGGTATTGCTTACGGCAGGGTTTACCAGTTCATAGATCGTCAGCATGGATGCTTCAGTGGATGAAGTCTCATTGCCATGCACATTATAACTAAGCCATACAAAAGCCGGGGCATTCTCTTCCTGCGGGGCCATCCGGTCTTTGGCAAGGTTAGCCAGCCGGATATTATTCATTCGCAGTTGTTCAATCTGTGACAGGTTTTCCGGAGAAGCGATAATGGCAAACAGCAAGGGCCTGCCTTCATTGGTCTGGCCATAGTTCTGCAGCTTTACCATCGAGGGCATATTGGCAGCTACATGCTGGAAATAATTCACCATTTTAAAATGAGGAGTGTAGCGGGTGCCGATCTTGTACCCGAGAAAATCCTCTGGTGATTTTAATTGCGCCGAACCGGCGATAGAGGCAAACAGGAAAAAAGCGAAGATCAACTTACGGTGCATAGCCAGTATTTTAGTGCAGCAAGTTAAGTAAGGAACGGTGGGTAAACAAAACATGCCCGGCTTTTTACGGCCGAATCTTCCCTTTTCAGTAGTTTTAAACTATTATAAAACAAATTTCATGGTTAAATATTCGATCGCCATTGCCGGAATGCTGTCCCTGTTAAGTGCCTGTAAGCCGCCGCAAAAAAGTGCTTCCAGTCTCGACTTCGATCCCTACCACTATACAGTTAATAAAAAGCTGGAAGCCGAAAATGGTGCCGTAGTATCCGCCCATCCGCTTGCCAGTAAGGCCGGTGTATCGATCCTTAAATCAGGAGGAAATGCGGTGGATGCGGCGATCGCCACTCAACTGGCATTGGCCGTAGTATATCCCAATGCCGGTAATCTGGGCGGCGGCGGATTTATGGTGGCCCGGCTCAGCAATGGGGAAACGGTATCACTGGACTACCGGGAAATGGCACCCGGCTCGGCACACCGGGATATGTACCTGGATGCGGCCGGAAATGCCGATCTTGAAAAAAGCCAGTTGGGCCATTTATCTTCCGGTGTACCTGGCACAGTGGCTGGTTTATTTGCCTCACACCAATATGCAAAACTGCCATTTGAAAAACTGATTCAACCGGCCATTGAACTGGCAGAAAAAGGATTTATCATCAGTGCATCGGAAGCACGCAGCCTGAACAGCCTGCAGGCGGACCTGAAAAAATACAATAGTGAGATGCCGGTTTTTGTAAAAACAATTCCGTGGAAAGCCGGCGATACACTGGTACAGAAGGACCTGGCCAGCACATTGAGACGTATTCAGAAAAAAGGGGCAGCCGGTTTTTATGAGGGGGAAACCGCAAAGCTGATTGTAGAGGAAATGAAAAGAGGAAAAGGTATCATCAGTCTCGACGATCTCAAAAACTACAAAGCCATTTACAGGACCCCACACAGTTTCGATTATAAAGGCTATAAGATCGTGGGTATGCCAATGCCCAGCAGTGGCGGTTTATTAGTAAACCAGATGATGAAAATGATCGAAGACAAAAATATTGCAGCCATGGGATTTCATTCTGTACAGGCGATACAACTGATGACGGAAGTGGAACGCAGGGCTTTTGCAGACCGGGCTGAATATATGGGCGATGCGGACTACTATAAAGTGCCGGTAAAAATGCTGAGCAATGAAGTATACCTGCAAACCAGAATGAAAAATTATGATCCGGCAAAAGCCACGCCAAGTTCCATCATCAAACCAGGTGAATTACTCCGGGCGGAAAGTGAGGAAACCACCCACCTGAGTGTGATCGATAAAGAAGGAAATGCAGTGGCCGTGACCACCACCCTGAATAATTCATATGGCAGTCGTACCGTTGTGGGCGGTGCCGGTTTTTTCATGAATGATGAAATGGATGATTTCAGTATCAAACCCGGAGTACCGAATATGTACGGCGCTGTTGGCGGCGAAGCAAATGCAATCAAAGCGGGAAAACGGATGTTGAGTTCCATGACCCCTACCCTTGTGTTGAAAGACGGAAAACCCTACATCGTGGTCGGCACACCAGGGGGTACGACTATTCCGACACAAGTGTTCCAGACCCTGGTGAATCTCCTGGAATTTAATATGAGTACAGAAGACGCCGTATATAAACCCAAATTCCATCACCAGTGGTTGCCGGACGAAGTCATGATTGAAAAAGGATTTCCCGTTGCAGTTAAAGAAGCCATGCAGAAAATGGGATACAGTTTCAGTCGCGAGAGAGGCGGCATCGGGCGTACCGAATGTATACGCGTTTTACCCAATGGGAAATTTGAAGCCGTAGCGGATAACAGAGGGGATGATGCGGCAGAGGGTTATTAGTTAGTAGCTAGTAGTCGGTAGTTAGTAGTCAACAGCCCATACTAAGTAAAATACAATAAACATTCATCATGAGTATTGGAAAAGATTATCTCGAAACGGCCATACGCCGGTTGAAATATTACAAGGATCTTGGTGACAAAACATTCGTACAACTGAATGAATGGGATTTTCATTATCAGCCCAATGATGAATCGAACAGTATTGCCACGATCATTCAGCACATGACAGGCAATATGCTGAGCCGGTGGACGAACTTCCTAACGGAGGATGGAGAAAAAGAATGGCGTAAACGGGATGAGGAATTTGAAATTCACCAATACACAAAACAGGAACTGATTGAGTTATGGGAAAAGGGCTGGACCTGTTTTCTGGGGACAGTGAGCGCTTTGAAGAAAAAAGACCTGAAGAAAACCATTACTATCCGGCAGGAGGAACTGACCGTGATTGATGCCATCAACCGGCAACTGGCTCATTACCCCTATCATATCGGGCAGATTATTTTTCTGGCTAAAATCATCAAAAATAAAAGCTGGCAGAACCTGTCCATTCCCAAGGGGAATTCTCAGGCTTATAACCAATCAGCTGAGGTAAAAGATCCGGCGAAAAAATACTGAAATACAATTCTCCCGCAGATGGGCGCAGATCTGTGACGCAGATCAACGCAGATGCCTCTTGCAGAAACTACACTACAGATTATTCACTTTACGATGTATCGAATCTGCAATACAATTTTCCCGCAGATGGACGCAGATTGGTGACGCAGATTAGCGCAGATGCCTCTCGCAGAAACTACACTACAGATTATTCACTTTACGATGAATCGAATCTGCAATGAAGAAATTCTGAAATACAATTTTCCCGCATATGGACGCAGATCTGTGACGCAGATTAACGCAGATGCCTCTTGAAGAAACTACATTACAGATTATTCACTTTACGATGAATCGAATCTGCAATTTTGCTCGTATTAAAATTCACAAGTATTCCGAGTTTTATAGCGGAGAGACGCAGATAAGTGATAATTTGTTTATGATGTACTTCTGCCAGTTTTTCAACAGACTTCACCTCAATAATCACTCGTTCATTCACCATCATATCAATGCGGAAGCCCGCTTCGAATCTGATTCCGTCGTAAATTAAGGGCAGCGGCATTTCAACACTGACCATTAATCCCAATTTTTCAAGTTCATGACGAAGTGCGGTTATATACACCGATTCATATAAACCCGGTCCCAGGGTATTATATACTGTAAAAATCGCTTTCCGGATCAAAAAAGAAATGTCATTTTCATGCATGGCAATAAATTTTATTGAAACAAATTTCAAAATCAGGGCTTCAAAAACCATGGGAAATAAAACAGAATTGCTGGTGAAAATAACAGGTTCAAACTGTGGAAATCCACTTCGAAATGAGATTAAATCTGCGCCATCTGCGGGATTATCTGCGCCTATCTGCGGGAAATTGTATTTTGTATTAAAAACAACGAAAAGAAATACAACAAAGTTTCCGATGAAAACATCAGAATCCATCCGCGACTATCTGTGGGGAAATCTGCGCCCATCTGCGGGAAAATGTATTTTAGCTTGCATAGCCACATATTATTCTCTATTTTAGCCCCCGCATATCCAACTACCGCCACTCAGTCCGCTGGCCCCCTGGAAAGCCTCATAACTTAATGAAACTGAATTACAACCACCACATGAACCGAATTATTCTGATCGTTTTACTCTTTGCCAGCCAGGCAATTACTGCCCAGAATCAGGTAGCCCTATTTGCCGGACCGCAGATGAGTACCGCCAATTATTCCATCCGTAACCAGAAACAGGAAACCGGGTTTAAATACGGGCTGCATGCAGGCATCGGCATGAAAGTACCCTTTGATGGATTTCTTTATTTCGCC
>CAUJFR010000351.1 GCA_963169885.1 Bacteroidota bacterium | reverse complement strand
AAGTTCTCCCCGGTCATTCAGGTAAGTAAAAAATTCCTGTGCCGTTTCATGGTGGATGGGCTCACTGGTACGGTGGTAGATATCAAAGCTCATGCTCAGGTCTTCAAAGTCCTGTTTCATGGCTGCATGGTATTTGTCGATGATCGCGCGGGGCGTAGTACCTTCTTTTGTGGCCTGGATAGGGATGGCCGTGCCATGTTCATCACTGCCACAGACAAACACCACATCTCTTTTCTGCGCCCGCAGGTAACGGGCATAGATGTCAGCCGGAATATAAGCACCCGCCAGGTGTCCAACGTGCTTGAGGCCATTGGCGTAGGGGAGGGCGGAAGTAATCAAATAGCGTTTGGGCATGGTCATTTTCGCAAAAAATAAGTGAGGTGCAAAAATAACCAAACTAAGTCTAACTGCCCGGAAATACCCTTCAGCGGTCCAGTGTGGCTACCTGCTCCTTAAATGCCGGGGCCGACGTTTCTTCAAATTTCAACCCTTCCAAAACCTGCCGGTCAATCGAAACAGGCTGCATGGCCGAGATGGGTTTGCCATCGCGGATACCGATACTCAGCAGTCGGGCTTTCCGGCCAAGGGGCATCCCTGAAAAGCGAACCCTGTTGCCAGAAACTGTACCATTGATCATGGATTTCAGATCATCAAACACCAGGAGAGTAAAATAATTACTGGCCGTATCGCCCAGGTTTACGATGTATTCGATGCGGGGACTATTGTCCTGGTAAAACCGGTCACAGTTGATCCAGCCCAGTTCGCGGATATCCACGCTGTAGCGTTTCGCCAGTTGATTCAGATTAGTATTGCTCATAATGGTATCGAATCCTTTTTTCTCACTGGCCATCTGTCTGTCACTGGCGATCCTCCAACCTATAGAATATCTTGAAATAACCGTATCAGTGGGGGTCAGTCGGTAAGTTCTCGCTACCGACGGAAGTATCCAGGCAGAATCCCCGATGGGTGGTAGGAAATCGCGTTCCCTTGTCCGGCGAAGAAAACGGGGAGTGAGTTTGAATAGCAACCCATAGCCTTCCTGCTCTTCTTTCCTGACCACCACACGGTGATAGCCAAAGCGTTCCTTCATTTGTTGTTTGATCTCATCACGGCTGAGCTTACTGCCATAAGCGATCCGGAATTTTCCGATCATGCCCCTGCTAGTGCTACGGCCTTTATATGGTTCATTGCGCAGGTCCAACACTTTCACCAATGTAGTGAAATACGTATTGGTAAATGACATTTCCTGCGGCAGCCAGTTGATCATTGACTGACTGTTGCGGACCGTCATGGTATCCCTTTCTTTCAGTACCAGTTCACGACGCGGCTGATTGGTATTTGTCACGCCGTTGAACAATTGCATCTGGCTGAGACTGGCGGCTGTATCGGGTACAAACCAACGGATTGCTTTTGAAGGACGGATATTCAGTTCCTGTCCATTGGCCGATGCAGTCAGATGGATCATTCCTCCTGTTACCAGCGGCGCCCCGTTTGAACAGGTGCTGAGCTGATGGGTAATGATATCAGTATACGAATAATATTCCGTCATGGTCAGCCGCACTTCTTCTTTGGTATCAAAGGTTCCTGCCGGAATAAACAATACCGTGCCATCCAGTCCAGTCAGCATCGTATCTCTCCGGTTGTCGATCCGGAATTGCTGTTCCGGTTTCTTCAGCTGACTGAAAAATTCGTCAAGGGTCATGCCTTTTTTAACCGGGGTAGTATCAGCCGGAGGGGGTGCCGGACTGACTAAAATTAACGTGTCATTATTATTACTGTTTCTCGCACGAACCAGTTTTCGGGGTGCACTGTTTTTCACAGCAGGCAGTACTTGTACTAAATGATTAGTTTTTTTGGGTAAAAGGGGCTGAATATAAATCAGGCTGTCTTTCACCCTCACGGTTGTCAGGGCGGATAATTGAATACTGTCCTTGCTGAGCTGAAGCTCGCGGTGATAAAGCTTGATCGTATCCCGGCCAGAGGTATCAGTAGCCATCATGTCCGTATCCACTTTAATGGAAGATGCGCCCGGTGTTTTTATACTGAACAGTTGGTTGCTAAGCCAGACCAAAAGGCTGAGTCCGATAGCCGCCACCAGCCAGATCCAGGGCTTCCGTTCACCAATGGATTTACGGGTTGGCGGATATTGATCTATCAGTCTCTGCATTTTTTGCCAATGCTCTTCCTGCCGGGACAGGTCCGGCAGTGACTGCTCTTCCAGCTGTCTCAGTTTTTTGTCCATATCCTTATTCTCTTCACGCATAGCATTTCTTTCAATGATTAATAAATGCCCGCAGGCTTTCTTTGAGTAACCGCCGCCCTTCGTTCACATGCCATTTGGACGTGCCTTCTGCAATGCCCAGGCTTTCGCTGATCTGGCGGTGGGTGAATCCTTCATAGATAAACAGGTTGAACACGGTGGCCGTTGCCCTGGGGAGCTCACGAATGAGCTGCTGTATCTCCCGGGCAGAAACCCGGTCCAGTACATCAGGCGGTATCGATTGTTCGTCTCCGTCTTCCTCAATTGACTGGTTATTCCGGAACCGGCTTCTTTCGCGGGCATAATCAATACAGCAGTTCACCACGATCGTTTTGATCCAGGCCATCAGCTTTCCTTCGTGTTTGTATTGTTTCAAATGACGGAAAACCCGGAGCATGGCATTGTTGAAAATGAGCCCGGCTCCATCCAGGTCCCCTGCATAGCGATAACAGATCTTGATCATGTCGGGGTAGCAGAACCGGTACAATTGTTCCTGGCTCTGGCTATCCTGTCGCAGGCAACCTTCGATCAGTATGGCAGTGGGATCGGTCAATATTGGTGTGTTATGTAAAACCTGGGTCATCTAATATAGTAACTGTGGTTGGCTCGGAAAGGGTTGGGTAGGGAATTAATTTTTTTTTGCCGGCTACCGATAAATAATTGCCGGCAACAGGTCAGCTAATTTGAAATACCTTTAAACAGTAAATAACCATCTATGCGGTCCTTATTTTTCCTCCTGTTCCTGTCTTGCAGTCTGCTCATTCGCGCTAACGACGGCTCCTTCTTCTCTTCCGGCAATACCCTGATTCCTTTAAAGGAAACCACGATTCAAATGAAAAAAGAGATCCTGAGTCTCGAACGCAGGGGCAACTGGATGCAGGTGGATATCTACTTTGAGTTTTTCAACCCGGGCCAGGAGAAGGAACTGACGG
>CAUJFR010000350.1 GCA_963169885.1 Bacteroidota bacterium | reverse complement strand
GTATCCTTTCGGATACTTTACTAAACTGAATTTTACTCGTTTTTTAAATACGATTTATCTTCCTCAATCATCCAGCTTCAGCACCGCCAGAAATGCTTCCTGCGGTACTTCCACATTTCCGATCTGTCTCATTCTTTTCTTTCCTTCTTTCTGTTTTTCGAGCAGTTTACGTTTACGGCTGATATCACCCCCATAACATTTGGCGGTTACGTCTTTCCGCATGGCTGAGATGTTTTCGCGGGCAACCACTTTGGCACCGATTGCCGCCTGGATCGCAATCTGGAACTGCTGCCTGGGCAATAATTCCTTTAATTTTTCGCAAAGTTTCCGGCCAAAATCCTGGGCACGGCTGCGGTGGATCAGGGCTGACAGTGCATCCACTTTATCTGCATTCAGCAGGATATCCATTTTACAGATATCACTTTCGCGGTAGCCGATCGGATGATAATCAAAGGAGGCATAACCACGGGTCTGTGATTTCAGCTTGTCATAAAAATCAAATACGATCTCGGTCAGCGGCATTTCAAACAACAGTTCCACCCGGGTCGGTGTCAGGTAACTCTGGTTCATCAGGATACCCCGTTTACCCAGACAAAGCGTCATGATATTCCCGATATAATCCGGTTTAGAAATGATCTGCGCTTTGATAAAAGGCTCATCAATATGATCCGTCTTCACCGGATCAGGAAATTCGGTGGGATTATTAACGGTTACTTTTTCTCCTTTAGTGGTATAAGCGATGAAACTTACGTTAGGCACGGTAGTGATCACTGTCTGGTTAAACTCGCGTTCCAGTCTTTCCTGGATGATCTCCATGTGTAACATCCCGAGGAAGCCACAACGAAAGCCAAAGCCAAGGGCCTGGGAGGTTTCCAGTTCGTAGGTCAGTGATGCGTCATTGAGCTGGAGTTTGTCCATGCAATCACGGAGCTCTTCAAACTCGTCCGTGTTTACGGGGAATATACCGGCAAATACCATGGGCTTTACTTCTTCAAAACCCTGTATCTGCTGTGGATTGGTATTGGAGGCCACTGTGATGGTATCTCCTACTTTTACTTCTTTCGCGTTTTTAATACCGGTGATGATATAGCCTACATCACCCGCCTTCACTACATTCTTTTCCGTCATCTTCAGTTTCAGGATCCCGATTTCATCGGCACCATATTCCTGGCCGGTACTTACAAATTTTACCTTATCGTTCTTTTTGATGGAACCATTCATGATCCGGTAGTAAACAATGATACCACGGAATGAATTGAACACGGAATCAAAGATCAGTGCCTGCAAAGGTGCTTCCGGATCCCCTGTTGGTGCCGGAATACGGGTTACAATAGCATCCAGTACTTTATCAACACCCAGGCCCGTGCGTCCGCTGGCATGCAGGATATCTTCCCTTTTGCAACCAATCAGGTCCACGATCTGGTCTTCCACTTCTTCGATCATGGCGCCATCCATATCGATCTTATTGATCACCGGAATGATCTCCAGATTGTTCTCAATCGCCAGGTAAAGATTACTGATGGTCTGGGCCTGGATACCCTGGGTGGCATCAACCAGCAAAAGACAACCTTCGCAGGCGGCCAGTGCCCGGCTTACTTCATAACTGAAATCCACGTGGCCGGGTGTATCGATCAGGTTCAGGATATACTCCTGCCCGTCGGTGTGTTTATAATTAATCTGGATGGCATGACTTTTAATCGTAATCCCCTTTTCCCGTTCGAGATCCATATCATCCAGTACCTGGTCCATCATATCACGGTCGCTGATGGTACCGGTGCTTTGTAATAGTCGGTCAGCCAGGGTGGATTTGCCGTGGTCGATATGCGCAATGATGCAGAAATTCCGGATATTCTTCATGTAGGTTTTTGCCTCCTTTTAAGAGGGGGCAAAGTTACAGCTTTTGGACGAGGAAAAGGCAGTTGATTCGGGGCCAGAAAACAGCCCTCCTGCCGGGAAAAAAGCGGGATTTTCCGGCTGTTTTCCCCTTTTTCCGGTCCGGTACCTGGGTAGCTTAGCTGGCAAAACTAAACCATGATTTATTTATTACCCCGGATCTGGATCCATGCGATCTGGTCCACCAAAGACAAAACCCCCTTTCTGAATCCCGCTATTGAGAAATCCGTCCATTTTTACCTGAGCAGCAAATTCGAGGAAGCCGGCTGCCAGGTCCGGATCATCAATGGCATGCCGGATCATGTACATTGCCTTTTTCAGCAAAACCCGCTGAAATCCGTGTCAGATGTTATTAAACATGTAAAAAGCGGCAGCTCCTACTGGATCAATACCCAGCACATGATTAAAGAAAAATTTGCCTGGCAGAAGGGATATGCCGTTTATTCGGTCGGTTCCACCGGCCTGGAATGGGTGCAGCATTATATAGCTGAACAAAAAAACTTTCACCTCAAAAAGTCATTCCAGGAAGAATTCAATCATTTCACCCGTATGCATGGATTAGGCGAACAGGCAGTCGGGTGATTACATGGCTCGTTTGGGGTCCTGCGGCAGATTACTTACTTTGCTTACTGAAAAGCAAGTATGAATTTACATACAGATCAGTTATTCGATAAAAAAACAAAACTTCCAGCCGGAGATTTTGAAGGCTGCCGGTTCGTTCACTGCGATCTGAGCGGGACCGACCTGTCTGGCATAAACTTTACCGAATGTGTATTTGAAGATTGCAATCTGAGCGGATGTAAAATCCTGCAAACCACTTTCAATGATGTAAAATTCATGCAATGTAAAATACTGGGACTTCATTTTGAAACAGCGAGTCAGTATTTGTTTACAGTTCAATTTGACCAGTCCACACTCGATCTCTGTTCGTTCTACCAATGCAAAATGAAGAAGACCCGTTTCAATAAATGTAGTTTGCAGGAAGTGGATTTTACAGAAACGGTATTAACCGA
>CAUJFR010000349.1 GCA_963169885.1 Bacteroidota bacterium | reverse complement strand
ACCACGGCGCTGAATAAGCCCGCAGTGGAAGCGAAGAAGTAATTTCTTAGTAACATTTATTGAAGCCCGGAGGATGACTGTTCTCCGGGCTTTTTAATAGCGAGAAACGAGAAGCTATAAGCGAGAAGGGCCTCCTGAGGGAAGTTTCTTTATGCTCAGGACATTCCTGCTTTAGGATTCCTTCTAGCCTCTAGCTTCTTGCTTCTAGCTTTCTTTACTACCTTTCCGAAAAATCTACCTCTCATGTATCGCGTTGGTCTTACCGGTGGCATCGGCAGTGGCAAATCAACAGTGGCCAGGATACTGGAAACACTGGGGATACCGGTGTATTATGCAGATGATGCGGCCAAACAGATCATGAATACCGACCTTGGATTAAGGAAAGAAATACAAGCACATTTTGGAGATGCCGCATACGCCGACGGTCAGCTGGACCGGAAATACCTGGCTGGTATTGTATTTAATGACCCGGAA
Source organism: Bacteroidota bacterium (assembly GCA_963169885.1). Classification (GTDB taxonomy): domain Bacteria; phylum Bacteroidota; class Bacteroidia; order Chitinophagales; family Chitinophagaceae; genus JJ008. Next base: position 9,448 of record CAUJFR010000349.1, on the reverse strand, counting down.
AAATTATCCCTGCTCAACAGCCTGATCCACCCTGTCACCATCCGTCATTCGGAACATTGGTTTCGCCGGCAATCAGCCCCTTACGCAGTCAGAGAAGCCGCCCTCCTCTTCGAAAGTGGCGCCAGTGAAAACCTCGACTTTATCATTGGAGTATATGCCCCCAAACAGCTTCGTTTGCAACGCGTGATTAAACGAGACGGACTTTCCACAGATGAAATCCAAAAAAGAATGAGCCGGCAGATCAATGAAGAGATGAAGATGAAGCTTTGTGATGCCGTAATCCGGAATGATGAACAACAGCTGGTGATTCCGCAGGTGATGGAGCTGCATGAGAGATTGTTGAAGAATGCGGGGGAAGTCAGAAATCAAAAGTAAAAAGTAAAAAATCCTAAAGTTGGCAGAAGGCAGTATGCAGTGGGCAACCAAGAACCATCACCCAACTAAAATCTTGAAAAGGAAATAAAACAGATCGAACTGTATTTAGCCCCAGCGGGGCGACATATAATTAGAAAGATTTCACAAGAAGACCACTGAGCCCCAGCGGGGCGACATATAATCTGCTATATTGAAAGTGTAAATCATAAGTTTTTCGATCTGTCTTCCTCATACAGGTACATTTCGAATAATTGCAAAAAACATAAAACGTAAGGCACTTCACCAAAACCATCCATGACTTCAATAGAAGCCGTAATCGGGCGGTAAGGAATACCCGAAAAAAAGAATCCTGATCGGATCGGACTGGTAATCTGTATTCTGCAAACACACTCACCATCCCCTATAATATCAAATTGCTCACCGGACGACGGATTAACCTTATCATTTTTCTTAACCCTGGTTAATTTAAAGAGCCCCGCTTTATTGGCAAACAGTAACTTAAACTCCGGTGGTCCGAAGCGTAAGAAACCGGGGATATAATGAGTGATCTCCGCCAATAACCTTCCCTGTTCCTCAAAGAACTTTATGGTAGTGACATTACTGAAAATGGAAGAATGCCGTTCTATATAAAATGACCGGTACCGTTCGGGGTAAATACTGGCTTTATTATACCCCGCATAAAAAATGGCCTGTAAAGCCTCCAAATCAAATAAATCGTAGCGGGAAACAGAAAGAATCTTGAGGCCCCGGTCTTTTAAACGAACACCTTCTTCAAAGCTTCTGGTAAACCTGAATTTTTTTTTGAACCTGGACATGAACCCAATGCATTAATATTATTGCAACCAAACCGTTAAATCGACCTAATCCTTCTAAAATTAGTTATCTTGTATCATTTAATTTTCCACCACAGGCAATAAAATTCCTGAAATAAGAGCGGCCAGCCCATAACCGATCACCAGGGAATCATCCAGGTCGAAATCCATAAACCCCACCAGCGAAACCAGCATCAGCGTAATCGCAAGCAGGATCAATGCTGCCTTTATAAAAAACACATTAAAGTGATTGGTAAAAAAAAGCCAGTTGAAAAAAAGATGAATGAGCAGGGCAGGAAGTGAAAACAACACAGATATCAGGACGATATAAAAGTAAATAATCATTCCCCCAAACGGACCAAAAAAATTTACCCCGAAAACCAGGTTAATCAGCCCTCCAAGCAAGGGACCAAAGAAAAGGGTCAATAGCCACTGCATGATGGAATAGGCAAGGTTCATCGTACGAGAATTTCGTTTTGCTATTGGTTGTTCTCGCTAAAAGTACGAAAAATAAGTACGGGCACGAAGTACTAAAGAGGATCTGTAAAAAGCGTAACATTTGCATTTTTCTGATTCAAGATCTAAAGGAGCGGCTGTTCCCTTCTCGCTTCTCCCTTCTCGTTTCTTGTTTCTCGCTCCCCTACCTGTCAAACCTCGTCACATATGTATGCAGTCCCTGGTTGATCCGGGCTTTGAAGCGGTCGGTGCGGGTAAAGTCGATATCATCGTAGTACTCCCCTTTTACATCCTGAGTAGCGAAGTTGACGACGGTGATATGCAGGCTTTGATACGTTGTTTCGTCGTAATAACGCTTTTCAATATTCCAGGTGCCCTGGTAAACTTCCCCGGCTTCATTGGTATACACCAGCCCCCCATCATCCTGAAAATTAAATTCCCCGTTCTGAAAAGGCAGATTGGACGTACTGCCACCCAGTCCGGTGCGGTTGATATCCGTGATTTTCCACACACCCACAATTCGACGGTCATACGATTTCAGGAAGTCTTTGCTGCAGGAAGACAAAAGCAGGAAGGAGAAAATTAATCCGGTTAAGTAGTATTTCTTCATGGCCGAAGATTTGGTTACTTAAAGTTCGGAAGGAAAAAACAAGTTTACTAACCAGTGTAACTGATTAACAAATTTTTAGAAATAGGGGTGAATGGTGAGTAGTGAGTGGTGAGTGGTAAGTAGATTGCGTAAAAAGATGATATGTACGGGATTCTAGATTCAAGCTCCTCAGGAGGGGTTGTTTCCTAACACCTAACTCCCGATGCTTCGGGATAACAACGAACACCTTCCCTTACACTACCACTTTCCCCCTGAACCCCCTCGCCGCATAATAAGACTGCGCTCCGTTATGATAAATGAAAACGGTTCCGTACCGGTAATCCCCAAACAAAGCGCCACCCAGTTTTCGGATATCCGGTGGGGTGAGTACCCAGCTGGAGGTTTTGGCATCAAAAGTGCCCAGTTGCTGCAATGCCCTGTATTCCTCCACCGTCAATAGCTCAATACCAATTTCCCGGGCCATATCCATGGCTGTATTCTTTGGCTGAGCTTCTTTTCTTGACTCCAGTCCATCCCGGTCATAACAAACACTGCGACGGCCGGCTGGCGATTCAGGTGAACAATCGGTAAATGTAATTGCCCCGGATTTTTTATCAATTGCGGTAACATCCGGTTCTCCCCCACTGTTTTCCATAGCAGCAAGGATCGTGCATTTTTGCGGCGCAGCTTTCAGCCGGGCTTCTACCGTTTTCCAGTCTGCACCTTTATGTCGTTGGGTATTCTTTTCAAACCGCTTTTTCAAGGTATTGAATAAAGCTTCCTGTTCTGCAGCAGTTAATTTTTTACCGCTTGATTTTGCCATGGCTATACCTGTTTGATGTGAAGAATATTGAAGTTATCTGCAAGCATCACTCCTTATATTTCTACCGGCCGTTTCATCATGATGTCCGTCTGCTCGTCCTGCCCCAACCTGAATATATGTTTATCGAAAGCGACAAATCCCTGGCGTTCGTAAAAGCCAATGGCCCTGGTATTCTCTTCCCAAACACCCAACCAAACATACTCCGCGTTTAGCTCATTTGCCACTTCAATGGCTTTATCATAAAGCAGTTTCCCGACTTTCTTCCCTTGCCACTGATTGAGTACGTAAATCCGTTCGATCTCCAGTGCCTTCTTGTCTTTTAATTCGGTTTGAGATGCCCCCGCATTCAGTTTCAGGTAACCAATCACCTCCTCTCCTTCTTTGGCAAAATAAAAATACACATCCGGGGCTTTCAGTTCTTCAGTCAGTTTTTCCAGTGAATATGCCTCATCCAGGTACTTTCGCATATTCTCTTCCGTGTTAGACCCCGCAAAGGTTTCTGCAAAGGTCTGACGGCTGATCTGCTGCAGCGTTGCCATCTCATGATCCGTCACTTGTACTATTTCCATGATTAATTGATTGGTATCCGACTCCAGATTCTTAGCCCTCTAAATTTATGAATTTATCAAATACGTTAAATAAAAGAGCCCCGCATCACTGCAGGGCTCTTTTTTATTCTTCTTTTACCTTCTTATTTCAGTTTCGCCAGCGCCACCTTGATCCGCTTCCAGCCTTCCTCAATCTTCTCCATACTGTTGGCAAATGAGAAACGTACACATTTGGGCTCCCCGAAGGCATCTCCCATTACAGAAGACACATGCGCGGTATTGAGCAGGTACATCGAGAGATCAGCTGCGTTCGTGATGGTGTTCTCACCATCCGCTTTACCATAGTAATAACTCACATCCGGGAAAATATAAAAAGCGCCTTCCGGTTCCGGACAGATCACTCCGGGTATATCTTTCACGATCTCCAGTACTTTCGTACGGCGGCGCGTGAACTCTTCCACCATTTCCATCGTCGGTCGCAGATCCGTGGTCAATGCCACTACCGCAGCTTTCTGGGTAATGGAATTAGTGCCACTGGTAAACTGTCCCTGGATTTTCTCGCAGGCTTTGGCAATATCTGCATGCGCAGCGATATAACCCAAACGCCAGCCGGTCATGGCAAATCCTTTACTGAGTCCATTGACAATAATCACCCGGTCTTTCAGATCAGCGAACTGAGCAATACTCTCATGCTTGCCCACGAAATTTATATATTCATAAATCTCATCGGAGATGATCAGGATTTGCGGATGCTTGCGGAAAACCTCAGCGAGTGCTTCCAGTTCTTCTTTACTATACACGGCTCCACTGGGATTACAAGGAGAAGAGAACAGGAACACTTTTGACTTCGGCGTTATAGCCGCTTCCAGCTGCGCTGCATTGATTTTAAAACCTGTATCAGGACTGCTCTTGACTTCCACCACCTTCCCACGGGCGATCTTAACCAGTTCACTGTAGGTTACCCAATAAGGAGTTGGTATGATCACTTCTTCATTATCATCCACCAGGGCAAGAATGGCATTGGCCAGACTCTGCTTGGCACCAGTAGAAGTCACAATATTCTCTGCTTTATAGTCCAGGTTATTATCCCGTTTCAGTTTTGTACAAACGGCTTCACGCAGGTCCGGATAACCGGATACGGGTGTATAGTGACTCCAGTTGTCCTGGATCGCTTTTACAGCCGCCTGTTTGATATGTTCAGGTGTATCAAAATCGGGTTCACCGAGGCTGAGGTCGATCACATCAATTCCTTTTGCCCTTAATTCACGGCCGAGTTTGGCCATCTTTAATGTCTCCGGCTCATTGAAGCGTTGCAGGAAAGAAGATAATTGCATTTTGTGTTGCGTGTTATGGATTGAAATTTTAGTTTTTTACGCCGTACTTCGAACCTCGTACTTCGTACTTATATTCGGGTTGCAAAGATAACGATTAATAAAACTCAATCTTTATAGTTGAAGATGAATTGCGAAAGATCAGGTTTGAATTTCCTAACTCTTGTTCGTTCATACGCCTGCATCCCTCTCCCTGTTTTAAAAACCGAAATCAGCACTACAGATAGTCAAACTGTTCATCATAGAAAATGCCATTACTGATACTAACAGAACGCTGCAAGCTGCATGAATTTTCAGGTTCCTGCTTTCAAAGTAGGAAAAGTAAATCGTATTTATAGGTTGCTACCGGATGAACGGATCAATATCACTGACCAGCCGGATTCTTTTATGTAATGTGCAAAAGTTGGCTCCAAACCGGCATGGAAATCCACGCAAATCCGCCAGCACCGACTTTCAGGTGAACAGGGTTGATTTTTTGTCCGGACAGCGAATTTCCGGTTTATTCTGACGCTTTTGGGCCAGAACGGCCAACGGCAAGCAGATGGCCTATGCCAGGTTAAAGTAGCGGCAACGTCCAACCGGACCTGTGTTCTGTAAATGTTTACCGCCCCCTCCGGGCCCGTCCTATCCTTGTGTAAATGACCGGTATTCCGGTCATTTACCGTTTACCAGGATTAGAGTCAAAAAAAGAAAGCGTTTTGTAAAATGTTGTGTATGAATGAATCAGGTGCTTATTTTTATTTGTAACGGGTAAATAAGCGATAAAGAACCGGGAAATCTGTGATTCACGCACTGAAAGAAAACAGTCCGGCCCTTCCCCAAAGAATGGACTAAAAAACAAGCTCCGGGGATCCGGAAACCGGGTTCTGTAATGGCAGGGATTCCCCCCTGTTAAGTTTTTAAAAATCAGTCGACAAGAACCCATTTTTCCATGCCGGGAATTGATCCGAAAAAACTATCTTTGCCCGCCCGTAACAGACCTTAATCCGTTGCGGGGATTCTTTTAAATTTTCTATAAACCCTTTATCCCAACGGCATTAACGATTGTAAGGGATAAAATGTAAATCGATCAACGTATGCAACTGAAAGGTTTGGTTCGCTTTTTCACTGTGCTGCTTATTGTGTACTCGCTGTACCAGCTCTCTTTTACCTGGTTTGTAAAAAACCATGAAAAGAAAATGACCGCCCGTGCGCAGGAATATGTAAACAAGAATTTTCCTACTGCTTCAGTGAAATTCCCCGGCGACAAAAAAGCGCAGGACGCTTACCAGGAAGAACTGGACAAGATCCGCGAAAAGTATGCGGACAGCCTGATCAAAGCCACGGAGAACACTACTGTGACTTACGGGATCAACGGGGCTATGAGTTATAAAAAAGCCAAAGAGGAAGAGCTGAATCTCGGTCTTGATCTTCAGGGAGGTATGAACGTAACCCTGGAAGTGGAGATGAAAGGTTTGCTGACTTCTTTGTCAAACGGCTCCACAGAACCCAACTTCCTGTCAGCATTAAAAAATGCGGATACCCGGAAAGAGAACAGTGATGCTGATTTCATCAGTCTTTTCATAAAAGAATATCGCTTACTTGAACCGAATAAACCACTGGCATCTTTATTTGCCGGAGGCAGCAATAATGCGATTGACGTAAAATCGAGCGACAAAAAAACGGAAGAGTATATCCGCGATCAGGCAAAGACGGCCTTCAACCTGACTTTTGACCGATTAAGAACCCGTATCGACCAGTTTGGGGTGGCTCAGCCTTCGATTAATCCGATTCCGAGCCGAGGACTGATCAATGTGGAACTGCCCGGTATCAAGGACAAGGAAAGGGTACGCAAGCTTTTACAGAGTACTGCCAATTTGCAGTTCTGGGAAGTCTATACCCTGGAAGATAAGAGTTACGAAACCGGATGGCAACGTACAATCGATGCCTACAACGCAAAATATGCCGGTATAAAAGATACCACAGCGGCAAAAGACTCTGGAGTCAAAAAATCAGATACGAGTGGTAAAAAAATAAAAGACACTACCCAGACGGCCAACATCAATGACGTAGTGGATTCAGGTACGAAAAAATCAGATACCGCTGCAACTGCAGATGTCAATGTAATCAATAAGTTTATACAGTTTGACCTGCCCCGCCAGGATGAGAAGGGTATTATGCGGTTTCCGGCCTGGATTGGATATGTAATGATCCGTGATACGGCTGCTTTCCGGAATTACTTAAATGAATTTAAAAGCAATTTCCCCAGCGATGCGGTGTTTGCTTATGGTATACCTGATAAAGATAAAAAAGGAGTGGCCCTGGAATTCGTACCACTCTATGCCCTGAAAACATTTAATCGTACTTCAGCCAAACTGGAAGGAGATGCTATTTCGGATGCCCGCCAGGATTTTGACCAGTATGGTAAAGTTGCGGTGCAGATGAACATGAAACCCGGAGGTGCTGCCATCTGGAAAAAAATGACCGAAGACAATGTCGGTAAGCCACTCGCAATTGTGCTGGATAATGTAGTACAGTCTGCCCCGAATGTAAATAATGTGATTCCCAGCGGCGAATCATCCATTACAGGTAGTTATACCCAACAGGAAGCGGCCGATCTGGCGAATATCCTGAAAATTGGTAAACTCCCGGCTCCTGCCAAGATTGTACATGAAGAGCAGGTTGGACCGACCCTCGGTGCCAAAGCTATCGAAGGTGGTAGTATGGCCTTCCTGATCTCTTTTGTGGTAATCTTCCTCCTGATGCTGGTATATTATAATACCAGTGGATGGGTGGCCAATATCGCCCTGATCCTGAACCTGCTCTTTACCGTAGGTATCCTGGCCGGACTGGGTGCCACGTTAACCGCCCCTGGTATTGCCGGTCTGGTACTGACCATTGGTATGGCGGTGGATACTAACGTAATTATCTATGAGCGTATTAAAGAAGAATTATCCAAAGGCAAGGGCTATATCCCCGCTATTAATGAAGGATATAAACGTTCACTGCCACCCGTACTGGATGCGCACGTAACTACCTTATTAACCGCATTTATTCTCTTTTACTTCGGACTGGGTCCGGTAAAAGGATTTGCCACCACGCAGATCATTGGTATCCTCCTTTCCCTGTTCTGCGGTATCCTGGTGAGCCGTTGGGTGAGTGATATTTTTACCAATAAGAAAAAACACCTTGAATACTTTACCGGTGTTTCCCGCCGCGTATTCAAACATGCGAAATACAAGTTTATTGAATACCGGAAGATCGCTTATATGATTTCCGTAGTGGTACTCATCCTGGGTATCGCCTCCTATTTCAATGGATTTAAATATGGTGTGGAGTTTGACGGCGGACGTAGCTATACCGTTCAGTTCCCGCAGAAAGTAAATGAGGAAGCCGTGCGACAGGCCCTGGAAAAATCCTTCGAAAAGGAAAACACAATCATTAAGACCATAGGCAACAATTCCAAACTGGAAATCACCACGTCTTATCTGATTAAAAATACCAGCCTGTCTGCTGACTCAGTGGTATCTCAGAAATTATACGAAGGCCTGAAAAGCTTCCTGCCTGCTGACCTGACATACGAACAGTTTGCGACTGAGAAATATATCCAGCAGAGCAAGAAGGTACTGCCGACCATTTCTGATGACCTGAAAGCCGGTGCGGTGAAAGCCACCATCTTCGCGATGCTGGTGATCTTCCTGTATATCTTCATCCGTTTCCGCGACTGGAGGTATTCACTGGGTACAATTGTAGCCCTGCTGCACGACGTATTTGTGACATTGATTGTATTCTCTTTTGCAAAGAATCTTGTTCCCTTCCCGCTGGAGATTGACCAGCATTTTATCGCAGCGGTGCTGACGGTTATCGGTTTCTCGATGAACGATACGGTGATCGTATTTGACCGTATTCGTGAAGACAGCCGCATGATGCCCACCGCACCAAGAGGTGAGGTGATCAACCGCGCGATTAACGAGACCCTGAGCCGTACGATCATGACTTCCTTAACGGTATTCCTGACTATCCTGATCCTGTTCCTGGTGGGTGGTGAGGTAACAAAAGGATTCGCCTTTGCGATGCTGATTGGTGTAATCACCGGTACCTACTCTTCTATCTTCGTGGCTGCCCCGATCCTGGTAGATCTCGGTGGTAAAAGACCCCTCGGTAAGGCCGCTGAAAAGCCGAAGCCGGGTGCTGCTGAGAAAAAAGCGTAAGTAACCGCTAAAAATATAAAGAGGCCGTCTTTGCAGACGGCCTCTTTTTTTTGCCTGCGGTAAAAAGGGTTGGCCACGAAATCACACAAAAGGACACGAATAATACAAGCCACGGATCACACGGATAAACACGGATTAATTTTCCGACTATAGAAGATTTGTATCCCGCAAAGGAAAAAAGGCTGTCTGAAGATTAAAAAGAACTAAACTTTCGGAAAGTTATAAGAAACGTTGTGGGATTTTTTTCTGGCGAAAAATTCCCCGTTCTTCCCGTCTTCCCGGCAAAATTTTATCCCGCATGGATAATCCGTGTTTATCCGTGTT
>CAUJFR010000348.1 GCA_963169885.1 Bacteroidota bacterium | reverse complement strand
AATTCTGCTAGCGCCAATGCCCCTGTACTCATTTCCGCGGCCATACTCAGACTGGCGAAATAGGTGGACCGAAACGGGTTTTGGGTTAGCCATTTAAACGGCACCGATACCACCGCCCGCTGTTCATCCATCTCCCTCACTTTTACCCCCGCAATAAATGCAGCCGGCAGTTTCATGAGCAGAAACAACCTGAACTTCAGCGGGTGTTTAATCAAACGTACAAAGGCAGACCGGCGCGGGTTCATTACTCCTATTACTTTTTATCAAATGACACAATCATGGCCACCGCCTTATTATCATTGGCATCCACTTTGAAATAAATCGTGCCGTCATTGGTATTGTTATACCTCGCTGACCGGATCTGGATACTGCGCAAAGCCTCATTCACCTTTCCGGCATAGCCAGGTTGCGAACTGTTACTGATCGCCTCGTTGACCTGGTTATAATCCAGTTCATCCTTGCTTACAACGATCGCAATAAAATCGCGGGTGCCGATACTGTCTGCTTCCAGGGATTGCGCCTTGGGAAATAAACGGTAACCGGTAATACCGCAATAGGGTGAATGTTTGGATACATTTTCTCCCTTTTTTAAATAGGGAAACAACACAAAACTTTTCGCATTCTCATCCTGTCCGAAGATATAGATATAACATTCGGTCTCATTTTTAATTTCCATTTTAAACCGGGTGCCTACGGCAATCGGAGATACCGTCTGAAACGTATTGCCTCCGGAGGAACGGAGTTGAATATACTCTTTGTTCGCGTTATTGACCAGGCCAATTGTACATTCCAATGGTATATTGGAAACGGCACTCCGTTTCGGAAGCGGATCGATTCCATAGGCCTCGCGTACATAGGTCTTAAAGTCCCCGTACCTCACCCAGCCTACTCCATCTTTTCCCCAGTCGGGCCCCCAGCTGTTCATGATCTGGAAAGCGCCACCGAATTTACGGTCATCATAACCGATCACACACATGGCATGACCACCCATTCCCATCTGGGAGGCATCCATGCCTCCCGGCTGCCAGAGTTCCTTCCCCATCATATCCTGCATAAAACTCTGTCCCACCATCATTCCAATGGCCACGGGTGCATCCTTGGCCAGGTGCTCCTTGATACCCCTTACGCTGATTTCATTGATATTGTCTCCATTGGTAATCCGGGTAAATCCATGGATCACGTTTTGCCTTCCCAGCTGAACCTCGGAAGAATTTGGGGTTCGTTCACAATCCTGATCATCGTAAGCATATTGACGTAAGGCCACCCCACCATTTTTCTGCATGGCTTCCATGGCGCGTTGCAGGTAGGAACCCTGGCATCCTTCCAGCCTGATTTGGTTGTAGAGGTAAGAAGGACTGAATACAATTTGGTTGGGATCGGCACCACTGGCTGCGGAAGTAAGTATGGTTTGTGCAGCATAAGCACAGCTCCAGGCCACACAACTACCTTGCTGGCCCTGATTGCTACGTTCCGGCGCAAACCGAAGGAGGGAGACAGCTTCGGGGAGTGGGTTTTTGGTATTATCATCTTCCAGGCCTTCATACACCGAAGCTTTATTGAATTCGGCCGGATTGAAATTGTACCCGCTTTGCGAAAATTGGGAAATGATCTGTGCCACATTACAACCCCCACCCTTTCCCATCAGGAAATAAGCACCAACACCCAGCACCAGGAGCAGGATAATCCCCTTCCCTTTAAACAAGCCCAGCAGCATCGGCAAAAGGGAAAAAAGACCACCCCCACCACCGCCGGGAAAATTGGGCCGGTTACCCCCACCACCGCCACTGTCATCGGATTGGTTCGGATCTACCGGGTCATCTGTCATTCGAATAGGCATATAAATCAGTTTTAAGGTTGATATGTTCTTTTAAAAGTAACGAGAATACCGGTAAAAATTAACCCGGTCTTATAACTTAATATGAATTATTTTTCCACCAGCTGCAACGAATCTGCCACTTATTCGTCAACTTTGGGTACCCGAAAATTATAAACCGTTTCACCATTATGTCACGTCAAACCTTGTTCCTCCTCACCAGTCTTTTGTCTGCCCCTTTTTGTTTAACCGCCCAGACAGTTGATGGGAAAGTTAAATTGCAACAGGCTCAACAGATTGAGATCACGCTGGAAACCAAAACCACCATCGCCCAGCAGGCCATGGGTCAATCCATCGATTTTAATGTAGATGCCGGCAGTCTGCATCAATACAACGTAACCAATACCACAGAGGATAATCATAGTTTACGGCATACGGTGAAAAGGATCAGTTTCAAGTTTGACGGTATGGGACAGAAGCAGGCGTTCAACTCGGATAATCCAAAAGACCTGAACGGCCAGATGGGTAAACCGGTAAAAGAACTGCTTGACAAGAAATACGACATGATCATTGATCCCTATGGTAAAGTAAAACTGGCCATGCCGGAAAGTTTTCCAAACAAAGAAACGGATAGCCGGATGGCGATTATTTCCAGCATGATGAAAGAAGTGATAGAAGTAGTACAACCACCCAAGGCTGGAAAATCCAGTTTCTTCCGGGTTATTCCCGAAAAGGAAGGCGGGGTAAAAGTCGGGGAATCATGGACGGAATCAGGCGCCACGCTTACCGATAAATACGAAACCACCTATGTACTCACTGCAGTAACAGACAGCACCGTACTGGTGGATTTTACCGGCACGGCCAACACCGTCACCAAGGCCGAAATGATGGGCAGCGAAACCACTACCACCCTTTCGCATAAATTATCGGGCAAAATCATACTCGATAAAACCAC
>CAUJFR010000347.1 GCA_963169885.1 Bacteroidota bacterium | reverse complement strand
GCGGTTACCTCGCAAGAAACAATGATGGGCCACCCGGTCTAAAAGCCGTGTGGACGGGGTATGAATTATTGTTACAATCAGTAGCTCTTTATGAAATTTTAAAACAAAAATCTGGGTAAGGATAAGCTGCCGGCAGGCAGGGCTACATAGGACAAGCAAGAAGCCAAAGAATAATCAAGAAGCAAGAAACAAATAAGCATCAAGGGTTCTCCGGAGATTATATTAACCCCTTGAAGATTTACAGTATTTAGTGCGAAAAATCAATTGAGTTCCGTTAGTTGATTTTGGAAGGAAGCGATGGAAATTGTATTTGCCATCCCGGAAATTCCTTTTTGATAATTTCAAGAATTTTGAGCATACTCTTTGCATCATCTATTTTCCCTGATTGATATTTTGGCTCGGGTAACTCGTAGTACCTGAAATATTTATGACCGGCAATTTCTACCGATGGCCCAGTCATGTCGGTAGATTCAAAATAACCTGGGATTTCAGTATAGTCCCGTAGTGCAAGTATTTTGTAATCCAGCAAGGTATTCATGAAATTGTCCCAGCCTGACAATGGTTGTCCTAAAGATATTTCTGGCCCTGCCAACGAATCAGGCCAGTTCCCATCAGAAGAATAAGCTTTATACCTGAACCCCTTTGCAGACCATTGATCCCCGGAATAATCAAGAATAATGACTATACCAGTATTATTGAATTTATCATCCCAGACCCTGAGCTGAAACCCTTCTTTCCCCTCAGTAAGTGAGGGCAGATGAAGTGAACTTACTCTACGCCTGAACAGATCAAGTGAAATAGACCCCTCTTTATAATATTCTGACATAATCCGACTGCTGCTATCGCCGGTTTTATTGGCGAGCACCTTAACAATCCGGTCGATTGCTGCCTCTTGCTAATGACAAGCACTATAAAATATGCAGATAACCGAAACAGTTACAATGGACAATAGCCGCATATAAAAATAATTTTAAACAATTGCTGCGTCAGGTAAACGCCGAGGGAAAACAAAGTAATGACTTTAAAAAAAGTGCGTCTATTACTTTTAAATAAAAAATAATTGTTTACTACAAAGTTAATACGCTAAGTCAGGTTTTCCAATAATCCCAATTTTCGGTTGTTAGCTCACGCTAATGCCTGAAGATGAAACTACTCAATCCTCAACAGCCTACTCTCAATCCTTAACCCTTCCTTCCGCCTTTCTTTTTCTAAACCTCTTCAATATTTCGCCCCTACAGGGCTCCCCGGGTATCTTGCTAAATCTTGTTGCTATTAATATGCCACCCCTAACGGGGCTAATACAAAGAAAAATAACATACACCCTCGACTTCTAATGATAGGCCACCCCTAACGGGGCTAATACAAAGAGAAATAACATACACCTTCGACTTCTAATGATAGGCCGCCCCTAACGAGGCTAATACAAAGAAAAACATCATTAACCTTAACAACATCCATTAATCTCCATCTCCTTTCAACCCCTTATAAACCCTCAACCCATTCTTTAAGCCTCTTTCTTCTTTCAACCTCCAACCTCGAACCTCCAACCTCGAACTTCCAACCTCCAACCTCCAACTAATTTCTGATAACCACCGCCATCATCCCGCAAGGCCCATGTGCCCCGATGACCAGGCTTTGTTCGATGTCGGCTGTTTTGGAAGGACCGGCGATGAAGACACCGAAACCTGTTTCATTGACGGAGATGCGTTCGTAGGCCTGGTGCATGGTGGGGACGAGGTCTTTTTCGTGAATGACGAGAATGAGTTGCTGAGCGATGAAGGGCAGCAGGCGGTTGACCATGTTTTCTTCAGTGACCCAGATGGAACCGTTTTCGGCTACGGCAACACCGCCACGGATAATGGCCGTATCAACACCCGACAATTCAGTGGGGGACAAATGGGCGAGGTTTGATGGATATTCGCCAGTGGTATCGATGACGAATGCACCTTTATCTATTGAAGCAATGAATTCCTTGGCTGCGGCGACAGAAGCTACTTCTTTGCAGCTGCCACCTATGGCTGTAAGTACTGTACTGAATTGCCCATACAGGTCGGGGTAATTGATGACCAGGGAAAGATCGGGCTCCGTGTATGGCACAGACTCCGGTTTGTTCTTACGGATGGCACTGAATATTTTATCGCGGCTGCTCATTTCTTTTTGTTTTGAATATACCATTCACGGAAACTCTGCTTCGGGGCTTCCGGCATCTCGCGTTGCTTGTACCAGGGATTAATTTTGAACTTCACCAGGAAGGGCATATGACGCAAGACCCAACGAGCCGATGCCCCACCAAAACGATACAGGGCCGGACGACCCAGCACAAAGGCCATACCCTTCATCATGATCTTTTTTGAAAGCGGCAAATGACCACCCTTACTCAGCTCCTGCCGCCATTTCCATAACTGGTCATGGATATCGATTTTGACCGGACAGACATTACTGCAACTGCCACACAAGGAAGAAGCAAAGGGCAGATCTGAATATTTTTTCGGATCGAAATTGGGATTGAGGATAGAACCGATCGGACCAGCTACGGCCGTATGGTAACTGAAGCCACCACTGCGACGATACACGGGGCAGGTATTGAAACAGGCGGCACAACGGATGCATTTTAATGCATTCCGGAAATCGGCCTTGCCTAAAATGTTTGAACGGCCATTGTCCACGATCACGATATGTATTTCCTGTCCGGCCCGTGGCTTATGGAAATGACTCGAATAAGTAGTGACCGGCTGACCCGTAGCACTGCGGGCGAGCAAACGGAGAAAGACGGATAAATGACTGGCTTTCGGGATCAGTTTCTCAAAACCCATGGAGGCAATATGCACATCAGCCGCATGGGTGCCCATATCGGCATTGCCTTCATTGGTACAGACCACCACCCCACCGGTTTCGGCGATGGCGAAGTTTACCCCTGTGATGGCTAACTGGGAGGCAATGAATTTTTCCCGCAGG
This sequence comes from Bacteroidota bacterium, assembly GCA_963169885.1. Lineage (GTDB taxonomy): Bacteria > Bacteroidota > Bacteroidia > Chitinophagales > Chitinophagaceae > JJ008. Next base: position 1,090 of record CAUJFR010000347.1, on the reverse strand, counting down.
TGTACCCGCGCTGCTCTGGTTAAATAGGTGGGATCGTTATTCCCCTTCTCGGTATGCAGGTGTTCATGAAAGGTATCACTCACATCCTGTTTCTTCAGGTGAATAGCTGGTAATACAATATGACTGGGTGGCTCGTGCCGGAATTGCACAATGCGTTCCCCAAGATCGGTGTCCACTACTTCCACGCCTTGTTCTTCGAGGTAGTGATTGAGGTGACATTCCTCGGTGAGCATACTCTTGCTCTTGACGATCCGGGTGATGCCCTTGCTTTTAATAATGTCGTGGATGATCTGGTTATGTTCTGTAGCATCAGCGGCCCAATGGACCTTCACCCCATTGGCCAATGCATTTTTTTCAAACTCCTCCAGGTAGCGGTCCATATTGGAGAGCGTGTGGTTCTTTATTTGCGATGCCCATTCACGCAACTGCTCCCACTCCGGCAGCCCATGTGCGGCCTTATCCCTTTTCTGGCGGACAAACCATAAGGTTTCATCATGCCAGTTGGTGCGGGCATCATCCCTGATAAACTCCTCAGCTAATATAGCGTGATCTTTCATCTCAGGCCTCCGTGTTTAGGATCTCTGCAATATGGATGGTTTTGACTTTACTGCCCTGGCGTTTTAAAATGCCTTCGAGATGCATCAGGCAACTTACATCCACCCCGGTGATATATTCCACTTCATTGGCTACATGCTGTTTGATCCGGTCCTTCCCCATTTTCACACTCACGGCTTCTTCAAACACAGAGAAGGTACCTCCAAAGCCACAACATTCATCCGTACGGACCGGCTTCAGCAATTGAATGCCTTTTACTTTACTGAGTAATTGTTCGGGTTTGGAAAATTCCGGTAACATTCTTTCGGACATAGAAGAAAGGCCGAGTCCGCGCTGACCGTGACAACTATTATGCAACCCTACTTTATGCGGGAACACGGCATTGTGTACTTCTTTTTTCAATACATCCGTAATGAACTCGGTCAGTTCATAAATATGTTTACGGATATGAATGGTCTCCTCCGGGTGCTGATCATCCTTCAAATGTTCTTTCACATGCAACACACAACTTCCTGAAGGACCCACGATATAATCA
>CAUJFR010000346.1 GCA_963169885.1 Bacteroidota bacterium | reverse complement strand
GCTATAGAATGCTTCAATTACGTAGACCAGGTCAAACTCAAGGAAGTCTACAAATTCACGGGCCAGGTTGGAATGGGCGCTCAACCTGGATACATCCTCCTTCCCATACCGGCGGGCCAGAAACTTTGTTACAAGTGAAGTATAAATAGCCGTATACGTACGGGTATCCAACCGGTGCCGGATCGTACCAATGATCAGCCAGGCCACATGTACGGCTGATAGTAATAAAAGACCCTGGTAACTGCCCTTGATCAGGTCATTGACTGCCCAACCCAGGAAAAAGGGGCGCATCAGGCTGCCCAGCATTTCAAGCGAAAACAGGACGTAGGTCAACACCAAACGGTATCGGTGCTGAAGCATGATTTTACGGAGTACGGCAAAACGGGACATAGTTCATCTGTTTAGATAAAAGCATCTATGGGTCAATAAAATCTAATGGGGTATGTAATAGACTCTGGGGTAAGTAAGTCGTTTAACGGGTAATAGATTTCTCCCGCAAATTTAAAGAATTGCCCGGTTGTCCCGAAATCTTTCCGCGGCACAGTTTTGTACCACATTGACAATCAAACGGTTCCATATGCTCGTCCAAAAAATTAGCATAATCAAGGGTGAGTTCCTGACCTTTAGATATATCGTTAATGGCTAATACGTTTAAGCCGTCAAATTCGGTATTGGGTGTACAACAATGGTTCTGGGGAGCCCATTCGGAAGGGTCGTCATCCCATAAAATAAAGACCTCATCACTTATTGGATAGGCATACCTGCGGAAATGAAGCTTTTCGTCTTCATTCCAATACTTCTCAACAAACCGCTTGGTGATGATTCGTTGAGCACGACCTTCCCCCTTGAATATGATCTCCCCTTTCCGGATATTCCTGTTAGCATAGATGCCATAGCCGGCTATTGAATTCCCCTTCATGATAAAGGGTTTCAGTTTGCGCTGATGACGGGCAATTCCTTCCGCAATCATATGGCGCAGGAATCCGGCCTGGCCAATACCGTCAAATTTGATAATAAAATCCGCGGAACCCTCATAGCCATCAATGTAGAAAACAGAACAGGTGAAATTGATTTCAAGAAAGTAAATCTCCTGTATATCATTGACCCGAAAATCTAAACGGGCGTACCCGACCCCATTAAAACCTTTAAATATTCTTTCGGTGGCCGCTCTTAACTGACGGTCAAGTTCATCATCCGTACAAGGCACATTGCAATCCGGATGCAATTCAGACGTCTTAAGTGCATAAGTTTTAAAAGATCGTCCTTGGGGGAAAAGGTATTCTACCGGGCGAAAAACAGTACAACTATGTTCATCCGCATTGGCCGCTACTAATACAGTAAACTCCCGGCCGGCAATATATTCCTCCACCAGCAACGGACCGTATTCATCTAATATGCTGATGCACTTCTGTTGGAGTTCAATCTTGTTTTTTACAAGCGAACGGTCATCCACACCCAGGCTATCACCGGCTTTCGCCGGCTTTACAAACAATGGAAAAGTTAAATGCTTTACCGCCTCATCCACATCAGCCAATTCGTTGATCAGTACATAACCTGGTGTTTTGACACCTTCGCAATAAGCCAGGTATTTCATCAACTCCTTGGGCGGATCGTACAGTTTTGTAGTAGGCCCCGTGAAAGGCAGGTTCAGTAACTCAAGGGTATAAATCACATCGATACTCGGAACCTCCCATTCCAGATAGCCTTCGCAGAGATTGACAAAGATATCATAGCCTTGTTTGCTTAAGTCCTTCAGCTGACTGTAGGTGGTCAGTTTATTGAGGAAAACCGTATGTACTTCATGTTCAGGAATCAGTAACGCTAAATCCCGGGGAGGATCGTAATTCTTATAATCCACACCCGTGGTGGAATAGTCTGGTTGAAGTACACATACTTTCATGAATTGCTAAGGTAATAATCAGGGGAATACAAAACTTATTTCGCAGAGACAGCTTTTACTTTTTTAGTCCTCTTTGATTTAGTAAGGGTGGAGTCTGTAACCACACTCCGGCGGAGGGCATCCTTCAGAATCTCAGCAATAACCTGTGTAAAGGATACGCCGGAAACTTTCAGAATCGCGCCAATAGAGGTATAGTTTTCATCCTCACTCAACCCACATTGGGCATTAGCTTCCAGCATATATAATTTTCCGGTATGCATATCCTGGCGGATATCAATACGGGTATAACCGCGCCCTCCACAGGCAACATAGGCGTCCATGCTTATTTGTTTCAGTTCAGCTGCGAGTTCAGATTTGACCGTCGTGTATTCATAAAAATTACCCTCCTCAGGCATCGGTGTTTCATCTTCATAGATTTCCCAAAGACGGTCAAAAGAGAGAAACTTTTCCGACTCGGGTAGCGAAGGATGAAAAACCCGCTCAACGGGTTCGTATACAATACAATGCTCGGGGTCATTGGCAGAACCGGTAATAAACGTCGTGTATTCGGGACCGGTGATAAACTGTTCTACAAATAACCCATCAGCCAGCAGATTCCATCCGCGGTATCCCTTTTTAATCTCTTCCACTCTTTGGGCCAGTTCTTCCTCGGAGTTCACTACATTCTTTACAGAGACGCCCATACTTCCCCCGGATACGGCGGGTTTAATAATAAGGGGGATTCCTACTCTTTTACAGATCCCTTTTACGGAACCCTTCTTTTCTGTAATAACCCTCCAGTTGGCTGTAGCCACTCCGGCCTTATCAAAGGCCTTTTTCATGGGTATTTTAGAAGTAGTGATGTCGTAAAAATGAGCATCAGACCCTGTATAAATCAGGCCGTTCTTTTCAATTTCATGTATAACAGATACGCCCGGTGTGCCATTCACTTCATCACCGTCGCAGAGATTTAAGACTAACGGAGTTTTTCCTGATGAATTCGCCTGAATTGAACCAATAATTTCCCTGAAATTATCCATGGTTACCGGTTGCCATTTCCACTCCACATCAAGTTCCTCAAACACACGTGTATATTCCTTTATGCTTTGGGTAAAATCATAATAGTACTGAATATTGGGATCCTCAGACTCCAGGTGCGGGGCAAGTACCCATACTATATAGGGCGTAAACAGGGCGGATTCAGATGGCTTCATCGGCTCAGGCTACTTTTTTATCGGCTTTCTTTGCCAGGCAGGATTGAATAAAATCAGTGAACCGGTGTTGAGAAACCGCTTCGGGGGAAAGATGGGCAGCACCCCTGATTTCACCAAGGCAGCCAGTCTTGCCGCAATAACAATGAAATGATTGGGTCATTTCCCATTCGGAAGAAGGATAGAAGAATGCAAATTCGGTACCGGCCGGAATATCTTTTAAAGCTACCAGCTGCATCAACGTGGTATCAAAAAATACATTGGGTTCACAACTATGGTTGATATACTGAAGAAACTCGGGTTGCAGCGTGATATGTTTTCCCTCTGCTATCTGTACCGTTAAATACGTTGGTTCAGCTGATATTGTACCTGCTGAAAAATCAGCGATTACCTCTCCGGGCTGCCAGCTGCGCAGGGTAAAAAGGGCATTTTGACCACTGCTGATATGTTGCCGTACTTCGGCAATTACATGATTACTGACTGGCCGGTAGCCAGGGGTTGAAGTAGCGTCCATAAATGAGTTTGGTAAGTATTAGAATGAAGTTATAGATAAAGTTTAATGTGACAAGTTCAATGAAAATAAATGTGTATAAAGGTTGAGTAACTGCAAATAGATAACATACAGATTTCATTCATGAATCGGGCATCCGGGAAGATGGCTTCAACCGTTTAGCATCCGGATTGTTATCTTTATCGGCTTGAACCAAACATTAAATTAAAGAACCTGAACACCCGTTCGATTATACTCATCTCATTATTGGTTTGTTATAC
>CAUJFR010000345.1 GCA_963169885.1 Bacteroidota bacterium | reverse complement strand
CAACCCCTCGAATCAAATATTTCTCCCCTGAAAAACAATACTTTGCACCAGGATGCGTTAAATGCTTTAACTGCCCTGGGCATCAACAGGCAGGCCGCTGGCCAGGCCATTGAAAAGACCGCTGCAGCTAATCCGGGTCTTTCCGTTGAGGAACTGATCAAAATGGCACTTCGTACCCTCTGATCCACTAATTCTGGAAACTAATTGACGAGAAAACCTTGAACTTCAGAACTGCTCATATCTTCCGTACACTGGGTATTATTGCCCTCGTGTGCCTGGTTGGCTTAACAGCAAAAGCCGGTGAATTCATTCCTTCGGGTACAGGATTCCCCATTAATGCGGCAGATACAGGTCGTAACCCTCTGTCCGACCGGTATGGAGACCCTTATTCAAATCCTTCTTCCAATACATTTGATTTCCGGGATACTGCTTTTATCAAACGGACGGTGGAGTACGATCCCAAAACCAAACAGTATTATGTGATCGAAAAGATCGGGAATCAATACTACCGTACCCCGACCGCATTTTCCATGGAGGAATTTCTGCGGCTCCAGGGTAAAAAAGACGAAGCCGATTATTTCCGGAAAAGAGCGGCCCTGCTTACCAATATGAACCGCCGGCTGGCCCGCCCGAAGTTTAAAGTCTCCAATGACTGGTTTAACCGGATCATGGGGGTTGGCCCAGATGGGAAAGTGAAAATCGATATCAAACCTTCCGGCTATGTGGATTTCCTGGCAGGTTACCAGGGACAGAATATCAAGAACCCGACCTTACCGGAAAGAGCCCGTAAGAACGGAGGCTTTGATTTTAATATGAACTCCGCCCTGCAGATGGATGCCCAGATCGGAGAGAACCTGAAACTGCCGATCAATTATAACACACTGGCCAACTTCAATTTTGAAAATCAGCTCAAGCTGGATTTCAAAGGGAAAGAAGATGATATCGTCAAACTCTTCCAGGCCGGTAATACCAATTTTGCTTCCAAGGGTACCCTGATTCCGGGTGCCCAGTCCTTATTTGGTGTAAAAACACAATTACAGTTTGGTAAACTCTTTATCACCGGCGTAATGGCCAATCAGCAATCGCAGCGGCAAACGATGGGATTGCAGGGTGGGACCTCCGCACAAAGTTTTTCGGTGAAGACCGACGAGTACGACGAAAACCGGCACTTTCTTTTATCGCAGTACTTCAGGGGTAATTACAATACCGCCATGAAACAATTGCCGATTGTAAATTCCAAAGTTCAGGTACTCCGCGTGGAAGTGTGGGTTACCAACCGCAATGGAAGCACCACCGATACCCGGGATGTGGCGGCCTTTATGGACCTGGGCGAAAGAAATCCTTATCGTACGGGCCTTATCAATGGCAGTGGTGATAACCTGCCCCGTAATGAAGCCAACAACCTGTATGCTGACCTCCGCAATAATCCCAATTTCCGGAACTCATCCCTGATTCAGAATGCACTGACATCATATGGACTATTACCTGTGCAGGATTTTGAAAAAACATTTGCCCGTAAACTGCAGTCCACTGATTATTATTTCAACCCGCAGATCGGGTTTTTGTCATTGAACCAACCCCTGCAACCGGATGAAGTACTGGGGGTGGCTTTTCAGTATACCTATAATGGCCGTGTATTCCAGGTGGGAGAGTTTTCGCAGGATGTACCACCGGATACCACTGGTAATACCCAGCGTATTCTCTTCCTGAAATTATTAAAGGCCACTTCGCAGCGGACCAACCTGCCGATCTGGGACCTGATGATGAAGAATGTGTACTCCGTGGGATTTGGCCAGCTTGAGCGTCAGGATTTTTCGCTTGATATCATGTATGAAGAGCCAAGTCTCGGTGTAAAAAACTACCTGCCTCCAACAGAAGTGGTTGATCCCTTTAAAGGCCAGCCCATTCTTTCCCTGGTCAACCTCGACCGGCTGAATAATCAGAATGACCCGCAACGGGATGGAAAGTTTGACTTTATTGAAGGCTATACCGTGATCTCCTCCCAGAGCCGGATCATTTTCCCGGTACTGGAGCCTTTCGGACACGACCTGGATTATCTCTATGCCAACCAGGCAGACCGGGATAAATACCTGTATTATCCGCTCTATGATACCATTAAAGCCATTGCACAGACCTATGCCAACCTGAACCGGTTCAGGATATCCGGTAAATCCAAGACATCCGGATACGGGGCAGCTGGTGGTGGTGGCAGTGAATACCAGCTGGGCTATAATATTCCGCGCGGATCCGTTACCGTTACCGCCGGTGGTCAGGTACTGATCGAGAATGTGGATTATGAAATCAACTACGACCTCGGTACCTTACGGGTGGTGAACCAGGCCATCGTGAATGCAGGTATTCCGGTTAATATCAATTATGAGAATAACCAGGCATTCGGGTTCCAGCAGAAAAATTTCCTGGGGCTCCGGCTCGATTACCTGGCGAATAAAAAATTATCACTCGGGGCCACCCTGGTAAGACTGGGTGAACGACCTTTCTTTATCAAACAATCGTATGGGGAAGATCCGATCCGGAATACCATGTACGGTTTTGATATCGATTACCGGAATGACCTGCCCCGTGTAACCAAGTTACTGGATAAACTGCCTTTCTATTCTACCAAGGCCATGTCTTCGATCACGGCTTATGGGGAAGCAGCCATATTACAACCCGGTCATCCCCGGCAGATCAATGCCAGTAAGGATGATAAGACGGGCCAGGTATATATTGATGATTTTGAAGGAACCCGTGCCGGTATTGACCTGCGTTTCCCGCTGGTAAGCTGGACGCTAGCCTCCATTCCACAGGGCAACGGACTGTTTCCTGAGTCTTCGCTTAATAATGATTTACGGAGTGGTTATAACCGGGGTAAACTGGCCTGGTATAATATTGAACCCGTATTGCAGGAAAGAAGAAATTCAAATAATCCCTTGCAGAATGACCTGGATGAATTATCCAGACCGGAGACCCGGCAGGTATTGCAGAAAGAAATTTTTCCGCGCCGGAGCACCCAGTTCGGGGAAGGACTCCTCACTACTTTTGACCTTGCTTTCTATCCGAAAGATAAAGGCCCCTATAACTTCGAAGCCGATGGCAGCCGGGTTGGTGCAGATGGCCGGCTGAAAAACCCCAAACAGGCCTGGGGAGGACTGATGCGGAATATTGATCAGACCGATTTTGAAACCGGAAATATCGAGTACATCGAATTCTGGATGCAGGATCCTTTTATTGAGAACACCGCCAACCCCAACGGAGGTAAACTTTATTTTAACCTGGGTAATATTTCTGAAGATGTGCTCCGGGATGGGAAACGGATGTATGAAAACGGTCTGCCCACACCGACGAATAATGCAAGAGTGGATGAAAGTTCGGTCTGGGGTAAAGTACCGGCCATTCCCTTACAGGTCACCAATGCCTTCAGTAATACACCATCAGACCGTGCCTTACAGGATGTGGGATTTGATGGCTTACAGGATACTGCAGAGCAGCGCCTTTTCAGGCCATATCTGGATGCACTGGCAGCTGTAAATGGAACGAGTTCTATCGCGTACACCAAGGCACTGGAAGATCCTTCTGCGGATAACTTTAAAGCCTATCGCGATGCCTCTTTTGACGGCAATCCGGTTGCTGGTATCCTGGAACGTTATAAAAACATCAATAACCCGCATGGTAACTCACCCGTGTCGGAGAACAATACACAATTTGTCAATGCCTTTACCCAATACCCGGATGCGGAAGAACTGAACCGTGACAATACGATGAATGAAGTGGAGGAGTATTTCCAGTATAAAGTGGATATCCTTCCGAATATGAGCCAGGGGTCGAATTTCATCACCGACGTCCGTGAGAGTGATGTGAAACTGGCCAATGGGCAGACCCGCCGTGAAAAATGGTACCTGTTCCGGATTCCGGTTGAACAATACCAGCTGAAAGTGGGTAATATTCCGGATTTTAAATCTATTCGTTTTATCCGGATGTTCGTGACCGACTTTGATGATTCGGTAGTGATGCGTTTTGGTAAACTGGAACTGATCCGTAACCAATGGCGGAAATACAGAAATAAAATTGATTCCACCGGAAACTTCACCCCACTGCCTTCTCCGGATAATACCACGGTAAATGTGCTGGCGGTGAATATCGAGGAGAACGATCAGCGTGATCCGATCGTATACCGTATTCCGCCGGGCATTGAGAGACAACAACAGCTGAGCAATAATAACGTGGCCCTGTTTATGAATGAACAGGCGATCAGTATGCAGGTCTGCGGACTGCCAAAGAGCGAATCCCGCGGGGTCTTCAAAACCATGAACCTGGATATGCGTCAGTACCGCAAGCTGTCCATGTTTGTCCACGCTGAATCCGTTAAGAATGCTTTCCCGGTTTCCGATGGCGACCTGAATGCGGTGGTTCGGATTGGTAACGACTTCTCCGGCAACTATTATGAAATTAAGATACCGCTGAAGATCACTCAGTTTGGTGAAACAGACAGTGCATTGATCTGGCCGGAAGAGAACTACCTCGATTTTGACCTTGATGACCTGACAGACCTAAAATTAAAACGGAATGGGTTGAATATATCCCCGTCCCAATATTATAAAGAAACCCTTGCCAGCGGACGCTCTTATGCTATTGTTGGTAATCCGAACCTGGGAGAAGTGAGAGGGGTGTTACTGGGTGTGGAAAGTGTGAACCAGGAGAATGTTTGTACCGAAGTCTGGTTTAATGAACTCCGGTTACAACAACTCGACGAAACAGGCGGAGCGGCAGCGCTCGCCAGGGTGGATATGAAACTGGCAGATCTGGGAACCCTTTCCGTTTCCGGTACCATGAAGACCCGCGGATTTGGAACACTGGAACAACGGGTGAACGAACGGAGCCGCGAAGATGTGTATACGATCGATGCATCGGCCAATCTTGAAATGGGTAAACTCTTTCCCAAAAAACTCGGATTACAGATTCCTGTCTATACCAGTATCAGCCGCCGGACCAGCACTCCCCAATACGATCCGTATGATCTGGATATTGAACTTAAACAAAAACTGAAAAACGCGGATGCCGCAAAAAAAGATTCTATCAAGAATGATGCACAGGATGTAACAACCATCAAGACGATAACCCTGACCAATGTACGTAAAGTGAAGACCGATGGTAAGCGTCCGAAAATCTGGAGTGTCAGCAATTTTGATTTCAATTATTCCTATATACAAACGGTAACGCATAATCCGCTGACGGAAAATGATGAACTTCGTCGTACCCGGGGAGCTATCGGCTATAGTTATGCCCCACAGGTGAAAACGGTGGAGCCTTTCCGTAAATTCATCAAATCCCGGTCGCCCTGGCTGGCATTGGTAAAGGATTTTAATTTTAATTATGCGCCATCACAGATTTCAATCAGGGCCGATGTATTCCGTCAGTTTGGTGCCACCCGTCCACGTAATGTAGGCGGCGGTCCTTACCAGATTCCCGAGACCTACAACAAATACTTTACGTTTGACCGGTATTATATTCTGCAGTGGAACCTGACCCGTTCCTTATCAATGGATTTCACGGCCACCAATAATGCAAGGATCGATGAACCTGAAGGCCGGATTGATACCAAGCTGAAAAAAGATTCGATCAAAACCAACCTGTTCAAGGGTGGCCGTAATACAAACTATGGCCAGGAACTGACCCTGAACTATAATGTACCTACTACAAAAATTCCGTTGCTCGACTGGACAACTTTACGGGCCAGTTATAATACCAAGTACAACTGGCTGGCCGCATCCCTGCTTGCCCGGAACCTGGGAAATACTTTATCCAATACACAGACAAGATCCCTGAATGGCGAATTGAAATTTGAAGAGTTGTATAATAAATGGCGCTTCCTTCGGGCAGTAGGCAGTGATGCACCTAATACCGGCGGAGGTAATTCCGGAGGAAATAAAGGGCAGAAAGGCGGCAAGGGTGGAAAGGCCGGTGATTCAAAAGCAGATGGTAAGAATGGTGATGGTAAAGGAAATACGGCTACAGGAGATACAAAAGGCGGAGACCAGATCAACAATCCGGTACAACCGGGTGTATCCGTTTCTGCTTCAGGTGTCAGCTACCGGATGGATACGATCCGGAACAAAAAAGGAAAGATTGTACGGATCAAAAAGCGCAAAATAAAAGTGCCAAAAGCACAGAAACCCATGCCGGAGATCGCGGCTGTGCCTAAGTTCTTCCTGCGATTGGCTACTTCACTCAAGCGGGTGGGTATTCAATACACAGAAGACTATGGTACAACCTTGCCAGGTTATATGGACAGCACGGAAGTCTTTGGCACGAACCTGAAAAGCGGGCAGCCCGGATTAAAATATATTTTCGGTTACCAGCCGGATACGAACTGGATCAATGGTTTTGGAGCGAAGGGATTATTGTCACGGGATTCACTGATCAGTGCCATGATCCAGCAACGGTATAACCAGCGGCTGAACCTCACGGCGCAGTTAAGTCCGTTCCGCGATTTCACCATTGATGTAAACGTGGATAAAACCTTCGATAAGCAATACTCGGAGTTATATAAGGACACTACCGGTTCTTCCGGTCTGGCCAGGTTGAATCCGTATGCACTGGGTAGTTTCAGTGTAAGTTATATCTCATATCAGACCTTATTCAGCAAGTTTGATCCCAATGTGGTGTCTGCCACATTCAAACAGTTTGAAGCCAACCGACGGATATTATCTGGCAAACTGGCCAGCAGCAATCCGTATGCGGCCGGCAATACAGTGGGCGCAGACGGATACGTGGAAGGCTATGGCCGCTATGCACAGGATGTGGTGATTCCGGCATTCATTGCAGCATATACCAATAAAGACCCTGCCAGTGTGAAATTGGTCAAGAATTCAAACCCGAATATCAAGGCCAATCCATTCTCCGGTATTATACCAAAACCGAACTGGACCCTTACCTATACCGGATTA
>CAUJFR010000344.1 GCA_963169885.1 Bacteroidota bacterium | reverse complement strand
ACTTTTAGTAAATAACGAATAATGGGAATCTCCTGCAATGCTGTATTGCAGGTTAAAAAATGGTCCGTAAAATCAGGTTCTGATCCGGATGACCCGGATTACAATGGGAGCGAACCTTAACAGTATTTCATATTCTTTAATTGAAAGAAGAACAAATGTAGGGGAAAATCTAAAAATCAGGATTTTTGAAGAGGATAAAGTGGAGATTTGAAGGATAGACGGCGCTTCGGCGCAAGGCGTTCAATGCAAAATTCAAGAAACATATTAATCGTAGGCGTAGGCAACACCCTCATGGGCGATGATGGCATCGGCGCTTATGTGGCTTCCCAGATAGACACGCAACAACTTCCGGGAGTACACGTAATTCATGTCCAGCAGATGACCAGCGACCTGCTGGATGAGATGCTGAAAGCGGATCAAACGATCATCGTGGATGCCGCGGTGGGGGCTGATCCTGTGCAGTTTTATAAAGTGGATGAAACGGCACCGGCCGGCGCTTCATATTCCCATTATACAAGTGCCATTCAGTTGCTGAAAATGGCGGAACTGGTGTATGAACGAAGTTTATCCGTTTATATCTGTGCCGTGAGTGCCTGGGATCTTACACTGGGCGGAGCATTATCCCAACGTGGAAAGAAAAATGCTGACCAGGCGGTCAGCACAATTCTCGGATGGATTAATGGACATGAGCATCAGTAACGTTCAATGGAACGAATCAGGTTTCCGCTACGGTCTTTCAGTTCAATCACCATGGGCATTTTGCCGATGGCATGGGTGGAACAGGACAAACAGGGATCATAACAACGGATGGTGGATTCCACCCGGTTCAGCATCCCTTCTTTAATAGTTTCCCCTTTTACATATTGCCGGGCCACTTCCAGGACCGAACGGTTCATGGACGGATTGTTCTGCCCGGTGGCGATTAACAGGTTTACATTGATCAGTTTACCGGTTTCATCGGTTTTATAATGATGGAATAAGGTTCCCCTCGGGGCTTCTGAACTGCCAATACCTTCCTCATAATTCCAGCGGCCATGGTGCTGGATATGCAGCGAGGTGACTTCCTTATCATTTAAAATCCGTTCTGCATCCTCTACATCACTTAATGCTTCAATCAGGCGGGTGTAATGATAATAAAAAGTACCATGCACGGGACGGCCGCCATTCATCTGCCTGAATTTTTCAAACTCATCCTGTGCCAGCGGGGTTTTCATCCGGCTGCAGACATTGAGCCGGGCCAGCGGACCTACCCGGTAAAATCCGTTATCAAAGCCATAGGATTTGTAATATGGATACTTGAGGTAGGACCAGTTCACGGAACGTTCGACAATAAATTCAAGATACCGTTCCGGACTAACCTGGTCATTGAGGATCACACCTTCCTCATCCATAAAGCGCAACTTGCCATCATAGAGCTCATGTTCACCACCCGGTCCTACGGTACCGAGGTACAAGGTTGGCGAGTTTGCAAAAGACTGCACCATCTCCCCGTTTTCTTCATGGAATTTCTTAATGATATTGAGTCCGAGCTGAACGGTTTGTTTGGCTTCCGGTATCCAATCCAGCAGGGCTTTACGGTTGTCTTCAGTTAAAGGATAGGCAATACCACCGGGAACAATACCCATGATATGTATTTTCTTTCCCGTGATCCGTTCACTGATCTCCTGCCCGAACTTCCGCAGTCGAATACCTCTTAAAGCGATATCCGGAAACTTTTCGGCAATACCGATGATATTCCGTTTGGCCGGATCACTGTCATAGCCCAATAAAAAATCAGGGGCGGATAAATGGAAGAAGGACAAGGCATGGGAAGAGAGATTCTGCCCGATATGCATCAGCCTTCTTAACAGGTTGGCCGTATAGGTGGGTTTGATCCCCTGGATCATTTCGCAGGCTTTAACACTGGCGAGGGTATGACTGGTGGGACAGATACCACAAATGCGGGGAGTAATCGTCGGCATTTCAGTATACATACGGCCTTCGCAGAATTTTTCAAAGCCGCGGAATTCGTTTACATGAAACTGCGCGTCATGCACCGTGCCATCATCATTCATTTCAAGGGTGATATTGGCATGTCCTTCGATCCGGGTTACGGGCGAGATAAATATTTTACGCTTATCCATATTTCAGTTTTTTGGTCTTGCCCAGGTCAGGCAGACGGTCATTGAGGAATTCAGCCAGTACATAAAAGATCGTATCCGCATCAGGCGGGCAACCGGGGATCACAAAATCCACTTTCACCACTTCCTGCAGAGGGACTACTTTATCATTCAGTCGTAACAGACAGGGGTGGTTGGGTAATTCGCCCTGTCCATCATTACTCACCGCATTTACATACGCTGCATCAATTACTTCTTTCAATGGAAAATAATTACGCATGCCGGTTACATTGGTCATCACGGCACAATCACCCAGCGCAATCAGGGTCTTGGCCTGTTTGCGGATATGCAGGATCTCCTTGTAATGTTCATCGCTGGTAATGGACCCTTCCACGAGGGCAATATCCACTTCAGGCAGTTCTTTACCATCCACCACGGGGCTCTTCACAATGTCGGCGAGCTTAACCACATCAAGGATGCGTTCATCAATATCCAGCAAGGACATATGGCAGCCGGAGCAGCCGCCGAGCCAGATGGTGGCGAGTTTTTTTTTGGTCATTGGTTGAATTTTGTGCGTTATGTAGAATGAGTAATCAGTAATGAATAATGAGTAATGAGTAATGAGTGGTGTCCTAAAGCAGGACACGAACTCCAATAAGCCACAACATTTCATTTCCCGTTACTGTATTCATTCATATTCAATTTATATTATATTCAATTCTATAAAACTATCCAGCTAGCTACTCATTACTCATTATTCATTACTCATCCTTCTTTGATGATTCTCCCTACTTTAGTTCTCTCCCGCCAGCTACTCATTACTGATTACTCATTACTCATCCTTCTTTAATACAGTTTCTTAATAATCATACTCGTTCTTACAAATGCATCTTACGCTTCTCCACCAGCTCCGTCACCATCCCCGGGTTCTTTACCAGCTGTCCCTGTACAATCGCTTTGGGCCAGATGGCGCCGGTAGGACAGGCATGCAGGCATTTACCGCAAGAGGTACAAGTGATCGATTCTCCCCAGGGGGTATCGAAGTCGGAGATGATCCGCACCTGGTGACCGCGGTTCTTGATATCCCAGTTATGCGCGCCTTCTACTTCGTTACACACACGGACACAACGGGTGCACATGATGCAACGGTTGTGATCGAGTACATACCAGGGATGTGAGGTGTCCACTTCACATTGCGGGAACAGGTGCGGGTAACGGATATGATCGAGACCCACATGATAGCCCAGGTCCTGCAGTTCACATTTGCCATTGGCCACACAAACCGCGCAGACGTGATTACGCTCGGCGAATAGTAATTCAGTCGTAATCCGCTGGTATTTACGGATACGATCCGTATTGGTGCGGATGATCATGTTCGGGGCCACTTTGGTGGTACAGGCACTGAGGAGTTTATTTACGCCTTCAATTTCCACGAGACAAAGCCGGCAGGCACCGATATCCAATATGCCTTTCAGGTGGCACATGGTGAGTATGTCGATTTCATTTTCCCGACAAATCTCCAGGATGGTCTTACCCGGATCGGCTTCTATTTTTTTATCATCTATGATAATCGGTATCGTATTCATAAAACGTCGTTGAGTCGTTCAGGTTAATCATGATGCAGGATCCGGCTCTCATATTCGGACCGGAAATGCCGAAGGGTACTCAGCAATGGATTGGGGGCGGAACCACCCAGTCCGCATAAACTGGTTTCCTTCACATATACGGCCAGTTCTTCCAGCCGGTCGAGATCTATTTGTGTGGCTTTGTTGTCACAGATCTTCTGCAGCAGGTCATGCATCATACGGGTACCTACGCGGCAGGGAACACATTTACCGCAGCTTTCATCCATGCAGAATTCCATAAAGAAGCGGGCCACATCCACCATGTCGGAACTTTTATCCATGATGATCAGTCCGCCGGAGCCCATTATGGATCCCAGGTTGACCAGCGATTCGTAATCCATCTTTACATCGAGATGTTCGGCAGGAATACAACCACCGGAAGGTCCACCGGTCTGGGCCGCTTTAAATTCCTCTCCGTTCTGAATTCCTCCTCCTATCTCAAAAACAATTTCACGAAGGGTGGTACCCATAGGGACTTCAATGAGTCCTGCATTATTGATCTTACCGGCCAATGCAAATACCTTGGTTCCTGCACTTTTGGCCGTACCTATTTCACTGTACCATTCCCCACTGTTGCGGATGATCGGAGCAATAGCGGCAAAGGTTTCTACATTATTAATTAAAGTGGGTTTACCCCTGAGCCCGGATTCGGCCGGGATGGGAGGACGGGGTTTGGGTGTACCGCGCTTTCCTTCAAGGGAGGCTATGAGTGCGGGTTCTTCCCCGCAGACAAAAGCGCCGGCGCCGATACGCACTTCCACCTCAAAGCAGAAAGGGGTACCCAGAATATTATTTCCCAGCAGTCCCATTTTCTTAGCCTGCTTGATCGCCTGTTCAAACCGTTTGATCGCGAGCGG
>CAUJFR010000343.1 GCA_963169885.1 Bacteroidota bacterium | reverse complement strand
CAGACGGGTAAGTTCCCCATTGTAGGAAATCAACATATCCCCCTTACCGATCAGTTGCTCGGCACCACCGGTGTCCAGAATGGTGCGGGAGTCGATCTTGGATGACACTTTAAAGCCAATACGGGCCGGGAAGTTGGCCTTAATCGTACCGGTGATAATATTTACGGAAGGACGCTGAGTGGCAATGATCAGGTGAATACCAACTGCACGGGCCAGCTGGGCAAGCCGGGCAATCGGCATTTCAATTTCTTTACCTGCCGTCATGATCAGATCGGCAAACTCATCTATAACGAGTACAATGAAAGGCAGGTACTGATGCCCCTTCTGCGGGTTCAGTTTCCGCTTGATGAATTTTTCATTATACTCCTTGATATTCCGGGAGCCGGCTTCCTTCAACAAATCGTACCGGTTATCCATCTCAATACAAAGCGCATTCAGGGTATTGACCACTTTCTTGGTATCGGTAATGATGGCTTCATCCTCACCCGGCAGTTTGGCGAGAAAGTGCTTCTCAATACGACGATAAATACTCAGCTCCACTTTCTTAGGATCGATCAGCACCAGCTTTAACTGAGAAGGGTGCTTTTTATAAAGCAGTGAAACCAGGATGGCATTGACCCCAACCGATTTACCTTGTCCGGTTGCACCCGCCATCAGCAAGTGCGGCATGGTGGTCAGGTCAACAATAAAATTCTCATTGTCGATCTTCTTTCCAATCGCAATCGGGAGATTGAATGCGTTATTCTGAAATTTATCAGAAGCCAGCAGACTGCGCATACTCACCATCGTTTTCCGGATATTGGGCACTTCAATACCAATGGTTCCCTTACCGGGAATGGGCGCGATAATCCTTATCCCAAGCGCGGCGAGGCTCAACGCGATATCATCTTCCAGGTTTTTGATCCGGGAAATACGGACGCCCGGAGCCGGTACGATTTCATACAAGGTTACCGTGGGCCCGATCGTAGCACTGATCTTCTGGATTTCAATCGAATAATTCCGGAGGGTGGCAATGATCTGGTTTTTATGATTCTCCAGTTCACTGGTATCCTGTACGATTTTTTCGCCCCCATGATTTTCCAGCAGGTTCAGGGTGGGATATTTATAATCGCGCAGATCCAACGTAGGTTCATAAGGAGGCAGGTTCTCCACTGCTGCGATTTCTTCCTCGGCTGCCTTTTCAGGAACCGCTTTAATTTCGAGTTCAAGTTCCTGATCCCCTTTTTTTGAAGGGGTTAAATCCCTGGGTTGCTGGATAATCTCTTCATCCGGTTCAGGAAGCGTGATATCCAGATCATGGGTGTGCATCAGGTCCTTTACTACTTCATTTTCGGGCGTTGGTTCTTCTGCTTGTACCTGTGGTTTCACTACTTCAAGCGGAACGTCTTTTTCGACCATCTTCAGGTCGTGAAGGGGTACTTCATCCGGGAAATTAATCAGGACCGGGCTATCCCCTTTCAGTGAATTCGGCTTCTGCGTATCCTTGCCTGAATAAAGGTCATTAACCGTTTGTGAAGCCAGCACCGGCGCTGGTTCATTGGTGTTTTCCTCAAAGGCTGATTCCTTCACAGGTTGAGCTTGTTTCTTCAGCGGCAGATTTAAGGCTGGATTGAACTGCCAGATAAAATAACCGGTAGCCAGCAATAAAAGAATAGCGGCGGTACCAATCGTTCCGACAGCAGCATGCAGTTTCTGATTGATCAGGTTACCAGCGGCTCCGCCAAATGGGAATGCTGCATCCTGGAAAATAAAGGAAAGACTGACCGAAAGAATGACCAACCCCAGCGTAACATATTTAAGATTGCGCCAGATCGAAAAGACCCGTTGGCGGAAAAGCAGGTTAACTCCCACCACGAAGAAGAAGGTACAAATCAGGAAAGAAGCAATACCAAAGGCATTGTTTATAAAAAAATGAGCAGTCACCGCACCCAACCTGCCAAGCAGATTCCCCACTGGTTCATCCGAATCCAGGAGGGCTGAAAATCCTTGTTGCGCCAGGTCCTGGTCTTCTTTCCAGGTAAAAAAATACGAGGTAAATGAAATAAAAAGAAAGATTGAAATCAGGAGAAATACCGCCCCTACTATCTTCCAGGTACGTTCATCCCGGGCAATAGCTTTCCAATCAACCGCTTCCTCCTTTTCCTTCCGGAACTCCTTCAGGTCCGGACTGGCGGGAGGTGCTGGTGCTGCACTTTCTTTCGTTTTCTTTCTCAGCTTATTAGCCATAGCTGCAAAGATAAATAGTTTGCAACAACAGGCGATAGTCTTCGAAAGGCCTTTCTTCCTCCCCAATAGCGTATCCGGACCAGTTACCAGTCGTTACCCAAAGCCGGGCAGACTGACCTTCACCCCTAGTTGCAGAAAACAAAGCAAGAAACCTTACATTTGAAGCGGTAAGCATATATGAAAATTAACCGCCTTTACATCTTATCCGCCTGGCTTTTTGGCTGTATGTTCCTGTCATTAGCCGCAAAATCACAGGATAGCAGCCATATCTATACGGATATCAGTACTGTTATCCTGGAGAAGCGGATTTTAAAGGAAGTAAGTAGTTTTTATACCAGCAGTACCGGAACCATCAGCGAATTATATCCAACGATGGATTTTAAACCGGGTATACAACATAAAGGCCCGGTCCCTAATGAATGGGTTCCCAAACGTATTTTTCTCCGATTTCATATCAGCAATAAAAGCGACACCCTCAGTTCCGTTTATTTCTGCCCGGGGTATTATTTTAAAAAAGTGCTGCTTTACCGGCTGGATGGGAATAACCTGAAGGCCTTGCCTGTTTTCAGACCGGATCACCCGGAAAAAGATGGATTCCGGCTGGTGGAACTGGCAGCAGGGGATTCGGCCACCCTGGTAGCTGAACTCGCAGGTATAAAAACATATAATAACACTCTACGTCCCAGGTTTGTCGGCAAACAGCACGTATCCGCATTTCTCGCCCAGTTACATGGCAATTACAGTCAGCAGAACTTGCTTACCTATGTATTCTGCGGCCTGCTACTGATGATGATCCTTTTCTCCGCCACCAACTTTCTCCAGGGAGGAAATAAGGAATTTCTTTTTTATTCAGGTTATGCGTTTTTTATGGGGGGCTTGCTTTTTTTACAAACGGCCTATCACCTGCATGCCAGTCCTTTTGGATTTTTCCTGGAAGGATATCTCGATTTTCTGCTGCAGGGCACCGGAATTATTTTCTATATGCTCTTCATGAAAAAATTTCTGGACACCGATAACAAACATCCCTTTCTTTCCCGATTGTACAATGCCGGTATTGCTATCCTGATTGGTTCCATGTTGCTCTATACCCTGCTGCATTATTTTACCAATAACTATGTACTCGAATACCTGGTTGAAATACTCACCAAAGTGCTCTTACTTTCTCTGATTCTGATCTACCTGGTATTCAGTATCCGTAACTGGAATGAAAAACTGCTGCGCTATTTATTCTGGGGCAACCTGTTTCTTTTTTTGTTTTCCACACTTTCCCAATTAGGTATTTTATATGATAACCAGTTCCGGAAATTACCAGGCTTACTGAATTCATCCATCATCTATTATGAAATTGGCTTGTTCCTGGAACTGGTATTTTTCCTGGCCGGACTGAATTATAAAAACAGGCGTAATATTATTAATGAGACCAAGGAAAAGGAAACCCTCAAAGCCCAGAACCTGCTGAAAGAATACGAGAAGGAAATAGCGGTTTATAAAGCGCAACAGGAAGAGCGGCAGCGTATTTCCGCAGATATGCACGATGAACTCGGGGCAGGCATGACCGCCATCCGGCTCATGAGTGAAATAGCCCGGAATAAAATGAAGGAAAACACCCCAATTGAAATTGAAAAAATCTCCCACTCAGCCGATGATGTACTGAATAAAATGAATGCAATCATCTGGAGCATGAACAGTGGAAATGACACGCTGGACAACCTGGTCTCCTATATCCGTTCCTATTCACTGGAATATTTTGACGGCACGAATGTAGATTGCAGGCTGAAAGTACCTGATCAGATTCCGGATAAAGAACTGGCCGGAGATAAAAGGCGCAATATATTTCTTTGCCTGAAGGAGACACTGAACAATACGCTGAAACATGCCGGCGCCAGCCTGGTGGAAATTGATATCAGGATCGGCGATGAGCTTTTTATCCGGATTTCAGATAACGGAAAAGGGATTGACCTTGAGAAACTACGACAGTTTGGAAACGGACTGAAAAATATAGCCCGCCGGATGGAAAATATTGGAGGGACCTGTCAGATTGAAAACAAAAACGGCACCGTCACCACACTGGTACTTCCCCTTTAGGCTTTTTTCCGTTGCACCGCAATGAGCAGGAATAACCAGCCGGCAATAAATAATAACCCGCCAACAGGTGTTACCGGGCCAATCCAGCCGGTACTCATACCCTTTATTTTCAGGTAGGTGATGACATATATGGATCCTGAAAAAAAGAAGATACCCGCCAGAAAAAAATTAGCCGCCCAACTGAGCCATTTAGCGGAAAACCGTTCGAATAAAATACCCACCGCTAATAATGCCAGCACATGCACCATCTGGTACTGAACTGCTGTCTGGTAACTATGTAGTATAACCGGATCTGAAGTTATTCGCTGTAATCCGTGGGCACCAAAGGCTCCGATAGCTACTGTAACAGCTCCCAGGAGAGCCGCAATACCGAGATAATTCTTATGCATGAAAGATAGTTTCTATGAGTTTATCCAGTTCCACCGGCTCTTCATCCACCACCAGTTCCGCCTGCTCATAATACATCCGGCGGTCGGAGAATTTTTTACTGATAAATCCCCTTAACTGGTCATCCGACAAATCGCGGATCAGGGGACGTTTTGATTTCTGATTAACCAACCGGGAAAAAAGGGTTTCCACCGGAGTATTGATCCAGACAGAAGTCCCTGCCTGGTTCATGAATTCAATATTATTAAAATAACAGGGAGTACCACCACCGCAGGCCATAATAAAACTTTCATGCTTATCGGAAATATGACGCAAAATGTCCTTTTCCAGCATCCGGAAATGCTCTTCTCCGGTAGTGGCAAAAATTTCTGTTATCGGTTTCCCGGCCTGCTCCACGATCTCTTCATCCAGGTCAAAAAACCGGACACCCAGTTTTTCACTGAGTAAACGCCCCCAGTGCGTTTTCCCCGAACCCATAAAGCCGATGAGATAAATTTTCATTCCTTTGTATTTCCTTCTCGCTTCTATCTTCTTGCTTCTCGCCTCCCTCACTTAAACGCATTATACCCCGTCACATCCATGCCCGTAATCAGCAAATGGATATCATGGGTACCCTCGTACGTGATCACACTTTCGAGGTTCATCATATGCCGCATCACCGGGTATTCGCCGGTAATGCCCATACCTCCGAGCATCTGGCGGGCGTCGCGACAGATATTGGTGGCGATTTCACAGGAGTTCCTTTTGGCCATGCTCACCTGTTGCGGAGTTACTTTGCCTTCATTCATCAGCACCCCTAAGCGCCAGTTGAGCAGTTGTGCCTTGGTTATCTCGGTGATCATTTCCGCCAGTTTCTTCTGTTGCAGCTGGAAAGCCCCGATCGGTTTACCAAACTGAATGCGTTCCTGGGAATAGCGCAGGGCGGTATCATAGCAATCCATGGCCGCACCAATCACGCCCCAGGCGATCCCGTAACGGGCCTTGGTCAGACAACCCAGCGGGCCTTTTAATCCCTTCACCCCAGGTAAAATATTTTCTTTGGGCACTTTTACATTATCAAACACGAGTTCACCGGTCGCCGAAGCCCTTAAACTCCATTTTCCATGGGTAGTGGGTGTGGTGAATCCTTCCATGCCTCTTTCCACAATCACGCCTACAATTTCATCCGCTTCATTGCGGGCCCATACCACCGCTACCTGAGCGAAGGGAGCATTACTGATCCACATTTTAGCACCGTTCAGTATCACATGATCACCGGCATCTTTAATATTGGTGAGCATGCTGCTCGGGTCAGATCCATGATTGGGTTCGGTAAGGCCAAAACAGCCCAGCCATTCACCACTTCCCAGTTTGGGCAGGTATTTCATTTTTTGCTCTTCGCTGCCATACGCATAGATCGGAAACATGACCAGGGAGCCTTGTACAGAAGCCGTCGAACGCACCCCACTGTCTCCCCGCTCCAGTTCCTGCATCATCAGTCCATAGGAAATATAATCCAGTCCGCCGCCGCCGTATTGCACAGGAACGGTTGGGCCAAAACAGCCCAGTTCACCCAGCTGTTTTACGATATGCTGCGGAAACTCCGCTTTCTGGGCATAGTCTTCAATAATGGGAGAAATTTCTTTTTTCACATAAGAACGAACCGCATCGCGGATCATCAGGTGTTCCTCGCTCAGCAATTCATCAACGGCGAAATAATCAGGGCTTTTGAATAAGTCGGTGCGGGCTGCCATCGTTTATTTTTTTAGTTAAAAACCAGGGCAAAGTTAGTAGAATACAGTGTACTGTACAAAACGACTGTTTGTATAAAACAATATGAATCTGTACCTTTAAATACCTTATTCCCATGCAAAAAAAACCGCTATTTTTCTGCCTGCTTTTTATCACCGGTGTTCTTTCAGCCCAAAGAGCTGATAACTGGGTATTTGGCCAGCGTGCAGTTTTGAGCTTTACCTCGGGCCAGCCAGCCAGCACGCAGTTAAGCAGTATGTATCAATCCGAAGGAAGCACTTCTATCAGTGACGAAAACGGGCAACTCCTTTTTTATTCAGATGGGGTAAGTGTATGGTCTTCAGACCACACGCTGATGCCGAATGGCACCGGTTTATTCGGACATGCTTCAAGTACACAATCAGGTATGATCGTCCCTTTCCAGAACGACTCAAATCGCTATTATCTTTTCACAACAGACTACCAATGGGGAACCAATGGACTTTGTTATTCTGTTGTAAACATGTCACTCAATAACGGGAAAGGCGATGTGGAATCCAAAAACACCCAACTCACCCCTTTTGTAAGGGAGAAAATTACGTCAGTGAATCACTGTAACGGGAAAGAAACCTGGGTCATCACCCGCGATTACAGAAATGGTGATTTTTTGGCTTTCCTCGTAACTGCTGCCGGAATACAGGCACCGGTAATCACTGCATCGCTGAGTACGGCTTCTGTACTGGGGTACCTGAAAGCTTCCCCTGATGGAACCAGGATCGCTGATGCCAAATTGCTTTCAAGTCTGGAGTTGTTTGATTTTAATCCGGTAACTGGATTGGTCAGCAACAAAAAAACAATAATGACCTACCCCACTTTGTTTAATTACGGAGTAGAGTTTTCACCCGATTCAAAAAATTTATATACCACCTGTTCCAAGGATAACTTCCCATACAATTCTGAATTTTCCAATTATATTTTTCAGTTTTCAAAACTTGATTCTGCCGTACCGGTCATTCAATCAACCCTGACCCGACTGGACAGTGCCATTTCTTTTTCTTATAGTGTCTTCAGCGCCTTGCAGCTGGCACCAGATGGTAAAATCTATGTTTCGATTATTAATTCGACAATACTGTCAGTTATAAACAATCCCAATCAAGCCGGTACGGCTTGCCAATATTCAAGATCGGGACCTCAGCTAATGACAGGTTCTTATTCACGATATGGATTACCCGACTTTAATCAGAGCTATGTAAAAGGCAGTTTCCGCTATGATACGGCCTGTTTTTCAAACCAGGTTAAATTTTATTATTCCAGGGCCAATGATGTGCAGTCGGTAAAATGGGATTTCGACGACCCGGCAAGCGGTGCCGGAAATACTTCAACCCTCGACAGTCCGCAACATATTTTCTCCGCACCCGGTGTTTTTACAGTTAAGCTGATTACTTACCTTCCTTGCCGGAATGACACTTTCACCAAGAAAGTAACCATTGATCCGTTTACTGTGGATCTGGGCCCGGATAAAGCGATTTGTGCAGATTCCTTATTCCTGCTGGATCCCCAGGCCGGTGCCGGCAAACAATATAAATGGCAGGATAATTCCTCGCTGCCTACATTGAGCAGTACAGTCCCGGGATTATACTGGGTGGAGGTTTCCAGAACAGATGGCAGTTGTAAAACAAGGGACAGTATCCTGATCAGCTCCAAACCGAATCCATTAGTTAATCTGGGTCGCGACAGTCTGCTTTGCGAAAACAATACATTGGCGCTGGATGCAACAAATCCGGGAGCTACTTATAACTGGCAGGACAACAGCACAACCCCGGTTTTTACTGTCAGTAAGGCCGGACGCTACTTCGTTAATGTGAATCTGAATGGTTGCCGTGATTCCGATACTATTGTTGTCAACACAAAATACCTGCCGCGGGTATTTATGGTCACAGAAGCAGGGATATGTCCGGGTATGGATATACAGCTGACTCCTGTATACCGTTATAATGATAATGCCCAATACCTATGGAGTAATGGATCGAATGAGCCATCTACCATGGCACAAACGACCGGCGATTACCGGGTGGATGTTTCGAACGACTGTGGAACAACCAGTGCCTCTATCCGTTTATACAATGGAGCCTGCCAACTGTATGTCCCAACTGCATTTACGCCAAACGGGGATGGCAGAAACGACTTTTTCAAAGCGGAATATGGAGAAAATGTAATTAAATTCCACCTGGAAGTATTTAACCGTTGGGGACAACGGGTATTCAGCAGCTACGAATTGTCCAAAGGCTGGGATGGGCGGATCAACGGAATCCTTCAGCCGGCCGGCGTTTTCGCCTGGAAAATCACCTACACCCTGTATAATGAACTGTCTGTCAAAATTATGAAAGGCACCACCACCCTGATCAATTGATTATTGTACATTTAATCCAACCAACATTTTCTCCATGAAAAAAGCATTCATCTTTTCAGCATTACTGATCTGTTTTGCATTGACTTCATTTGCTCAGAAAGACTCCACTAAATCTGCCCCAAAAATCAAGCAGTTCTGGCTGGTGGTACTGAAAACCGGACCTCAGGATAAAGTCATTACCGATTCTGCCCAACGGGCAAAGATCTTTGCCGGGCATTTCTCGAATATGGAGCGACTGCACAAAGAGGGCATCCTGAAAGTAGCCGGACCCTTCGGGAAAAATGATTTTACCTGGAGAGGTTTATTCATCCTGGATTGTGCTACCAAAGAAGAGGCCGAAAAATATGTAAAGACAGATCCCTCAATAGAAGCCGGAGTATTTATTACGGATATTGTTCCCTGGTACAGTGAGGCAGTGGGGAGTTTTGTGCCCGGTAAACCAGGAAACTAGTTAGTAGTTAGTAGTCGGTAGTTAGTAGTCAACAGCCCCTGCTAAGGAAATTTTATAAAAAAAATCGAAACTTCTACACTAAATGGCGCGAAATATTTTCTCCGTGATTGCCGGTGTGCTGACCGCTTCCCTGTTATTTGGTATTGGGGGGCTGATCCTGCTGATTACTCAATTGAATAAGATCAAGGGACATGGAGAAGCAACAGATGTGGAGAGTATTGCCAGCAGTTTTACCATTTTCTCCATGCTGATCATTGTAATAGCAATGATTATTGGAGCATTTGTTACGGTTAAGATCTCCACGCGGAAAGACCTGGCGCATGGGCTGATCACTGGGGCTGTTTGTTGCGTACTCTTTGCTTATATTACTGAATTTGATATAACGACGGACACGCTTGTGTTGTATCTGATAATTATATCGGGAGCTGGAGCAGGAACGTTTTGGGGTATCTGGTCAAAAAAAAGTATAAGTTCCAATAAAGTATAAAAAATAATGTCCTACCCTATTTCAGAAAAAATACAGAATATATTTTCTGTACTCGCCGGGATATTAGTCACCCTACTGACCGGATTACTCACTTTGCCAATAGCCCTGTTTTTGGTTACCGAAATTTACAATACTAACCATGCACCTAATTCGGAAGAGGAATATAAATTGCTGGCGGAAACACTGCTTTCATTTTGGCTGGGAATATGTCAGCTTTTAGGAACCCTGATCTGTGTATTAATTTCAACCCGTAATGATTTAATTCACAGTGGAATTTGCGCCATTGGATTTTTCGCTATACTATTATTTTCAGTATTCTTTACCGAATTCCCTTCTGCAGGCTTTATTCCTTTTATAACCATAGGCCTTTTTACCTGGCCGGGATACAAACTTGGTCAGTGGCTTAAAGGCCGCAAAGTGAGAGATACTGACTCATCTCTTCCTGATATTCCTTAGCCACTTCCCCTGCCCTTTCTGCAAAATCAGTTCCGGAGGAAGCAAAGATGATGGCGCGACTGGCATTGACCAGGATACCGCAATCCTTATTCATGGCTTTCTCCGAAATTTCTTTGAGACTGCCGCCCTGTGCACCGACTCCGGGTACGAGGTAAAAATGATCGGGAGTAAGCTTACGTATATTGATAAATGAATCGGCCTGCGTGGCTCCGACCACAAACATGGTATTCTCCGGACTGCCCCAGTTGGAAACAGTTTTCAGTACCTGCTCATATAACAATCCATCACCGGCCTGTTTCAGTTCGAAGTCCTGGGCTCCTTTGTTGGAAGTAAGTCCCAGTACAATGGCCCATTTACCCGGATGTTGCAGGAAAGGCTTCACACTGTCCTCCCCCATATATGGGGCCACCGTTACCGAATCAAAAGGAAGGGCTTCAAAAAAGGCTTTGGCATATTGGTCAGAAGTATTTCCGATATCGCCGCGCTTGGCATCAGCAATGGTGAAATGCGAAGTGCCGATATATTTCACGGTATCCTCCAAGGTCTGCCAGCCCTTTACGCCCATGGATTCGTAAAACGCAGTATTGATTTTATAGCTGACACAATAGGTACGGGTGGCATCAATAATGGCTTTATTGAAGGCCAGCACCGGATCGGCTTCTGTTAATAAATGCGCGGGAATCTTTGTGATATCTGAATCCAGTCCTACACAGAGATAAGACTGCTTTTGGCGGATCTGTTCTACCAGCTGGGCTCTTGTCATGCCACAAAAATACAGGTTGCAGCCTTAGAAAAAAGGATACTTATTCACCCGCTTACCGGAGTAGTCCGCGGAGCGCCTGCACAAAATTCCAGACTTCCGTATAGCTGTTATACAAAGGCACGGGGGCAAAACGGATCACATCCGGCTCCCGCCAGTCCACGATAAACCCGGCCTTCATCAACCCATCATATACGGCTTTCCCGTTCTGCAACATCAGCATGGACACCTGGCAGCCCCGTGCATGAGCTTCACGGGGCGTGATAAACCTGAGCTGTTGGCCACCAGTTTCCTGGTCCAGTTCTTCCAGTAAGGACCAAAGGAAACTGTTTAGTTTTAACCGCTTTTCCTGGATCGCTTCCCAACCTGCGGCTTCCACAATCTCAAGGGCCGCCCGATGAGCGGCGTAGAGAAAAATAGCCGGAGTACTCAATTGCCAGCCTTCTGCGC
This sequence comes from Bacteroidota bacterium, assembly GCA_963169885.1. Lineage (GTDB taxonomy): Bacteria > Bacteroidota > Bacteroidia > Chitinophagales > Chitinophagaceae > JJ008. The sequence goes on along the minus strand of CAUJFR010000343.1, from coordinate 844 downwards.
CGGGCATGGGCACAAAGCCTTTTTCCATTTTAAAACGGGTGTTGATATCATAGCCCCACCAGCCGGCAAAACGGGTCAGGTTGGCCGCATGGTGTTTTTCATGAATAAAGGCGCCGCCAATGGCACCCGGACCGGAGTTTAAATATTTATAGCTGCACCAGCAGGCAAAATCCACGTTCCAGTCATGAAGTTGTAAAGCTACATTCCCCGCTGCATGGGCCAGGTCAAATCCAACCAGTGCACCGGCTTCATGTCCCGCAGCTGTAATAGTCTTCAGATCAAAAAACTGACCCGTGTAATAATTGATGCCGCCAAATAATACCAGGGCAGTTTCCTCCCTATGTTCCTGAATAACGCTGATAATATCTTCGGTCCGCAGGATCAGTTCCCCTTCCCTGGGTTTCACTTCAATCACCGCTTTTTCCGGATCGAATCCATGGTGACGAACATGTGTTTCAAATGCATATTGATCGCTTGGAAAAGCCTTGGCTTCACAAATAATTTTGAATCGTTTTCCGGCCGGACGATAAAAACTCACCAGCATCAGGTGCAGATTAACCGTCAGCTGGTTCATCACCACTACTTCTGATCTTTTAGCCCCTACTACAGTTGATAGTGTATTCACGAGATGCTCATGATAATGCATCCACGGTTCGGGGGCATGGAAAAAAGATTCCACGCCCAGGTTCGCCCAGTCCTTCATGATCTTATCGATATAACCGGCAGTGGTCTTTGGCTGGAGTCCCAGTGAATTACCGAGAAAATAAACCTGCTCCTTCCCTTCCTGAACCGGGATGATAAAACGTTCCCGAAATGAAGCCAGTGGATCTTCACGGTCCAGTTG
>CAUJFR010000342.1 GCA_963169885.1 Bacteroidota bacterium | reverse complement strand
GGGAATCAGTAAAAAAAAATTCTTCGGTTTATAATTAACTACATTTTTAGTTCCACCAAAACCTTATCTACGGCAGCGTACCAAACCTACAATTCGCCGTTAGCTGTTGCCTGACTACCAGCTCTTGTTGCTTATTTCCTCTCTTTATCTCTTCCTGGGTCACCCTACCTCACCACCCCCTCCTTCACCGCCCAAAACACCAGACCGGTATGAGTCTTTACCCCGGCTTTTTCCATGATGGCGGTGCGGTAGCGCATGAGACTGCGGGCGCTGATGTTGAGTTCGGCTGCGATATCGGCACTGTCGGTCTCCTGGTACATAAGACGGATGATACGGAGTTCGGTGGGGTCGAAGCCCATGACTTCCAGACTGGCGGGATCGAAAAAGCCACCACTGATCAGGGCGGTGACTTTGCGGGAAGCGGTCTCGCTGTAATAACGTTGTCCCCCCCTCCCTTCGATATATATACTCAGGGCAAGCTTTACGTCCCGCTTAAACTATTTTGCCAGCCCTGTAGTTCCTCTTTTGCGGGACTACTCCCACCTTCGCTTCTCATCCTCCGAAACCTCGGTGAAGGGGGAACGCTTCGGTCGGCAGGCAGGGTGACATGAACATCTCTATGCTTAAGTAGCATTTTAACTTTGGTGACAATCAAGGCCACTTTGCAAAAGCGCTTCAAAATCTGTCGCGTTGCTTCAAAACCATCCATCGGACCCATCTGGATATCCGTGAGCACCACATCGGGCCGGTGCTGCTCCACCAGGCTGAGGAGCTGACGGCCATCGGCCGCCTGATCCACCAGCTCAATCTCGGGATAGCCTTCCAATATACCGGCCACCCCCTCGCGGAAATAAGTATGGTCATCGGCCAGGTTGACCTGGATGGGGGCTATCCTCTCAGGCATCCACACTGAACTGCTTCGCCCCGGCATGTTTGATCGTATTGTGCAGGATCTCCTGCAGCATGCGGAACAGGTGAAGGGCAGGTAGATTTTTCAATTTAAATAGTTATTAAACAAGGTAATACGCGATTCGCAATTTGCGAATTACGAATATTTTAGTATATTTATCTCATGAGACAGCACAACGGCATGCGGCCACAAGACATTGTAATCCTGCTGAAAATCATTGCCAAAGGAGACAATCCTTGGCAAAATAAAGATCTGGCAGCGGAGCTATATATCAGCCCCTCTGAGATTTCGGAATCCCTGAACCGGAGTGCAATGGCGGGTTTAATAGATGCGGATCAGCGGAAGAAAGTGTACCGCCAGTCGTTGATGGAGTTTCTGGAACACGGACTTCACTATGTCTTCCCTGCAATACCGGGCACCCTGGTTACTGGTATTTATACAGCCCATTCACATCCCTTTATGCAACTGGAATTCAAAACGGAGAGTCTGCATTATGTCTGGCCATATGCAAAAGGTGAAGTAATTGGACTAAGCATACAACCCTTCTACAAAGAACAGGTCAAAGCAGTTCAAGAGGACGAGCAGCTCTATCTGATGCTGGCCCTGATAGACGTGATCCGCGTGGGGAGGGTGCGCGAGATGAAATATGCGGTCGCAAAACTTAAAGAAATGATTGGATGAACCATACCCATGAAAATATTGTTCGCATAAAAGCAGTACACAATTTATTGGCTGAGCTTAAAGATAAAGTTGTATTTGTTGGAGGAGCAACCGTTTCCCTGTATGCACAACGGGAAACAACAGCGATAAGAGAAACAAAAGACGTGGATATCCTGGTCGAAATAGCCAGTACCTGGGACTATGCGGATATAGAGGAACAACTCCGCAAAATCGGATTCCAAAACGATCCTGATTCAACTTTCGTTGGACGCTATCTGCATCAGGGGTTAATTATAGACCTGATGGCCACAGAGGAAAACATACTGGGATTTTCCAATAAATGGTATAAAGAGGGTTTTCAAACTGCCATTAACTACGAAATAGATGAACAGCATGTGGTAAAAATTTTCGATCCCCCCTATTTCGTTGCCGCTAAATTAGAGGCGTTCAAAAGCAGAGGTAATGGAGATGGCCGGACAAGCCAGGATTTTGAAGACATTGTTTTCATTCTTGAAAACAGGGCATCAATATGGGCGGAAATGGAACAAGCTCCTGCTAATCTGAAAGATTACCTGAAAAGAGAATTTAATACACTAAACGAAAATCCGTACCTGGAAGAATGGATTAGCTCACATATAAGCTTTTCGTTGAAGTCAGCTTCATCATTTATAATGCAGGATTTGAATAGTTATCTAGAAAACAAACCGCTTCCAGAATAGCGGTGTTGAAAAAACCTTCACTATTAAGGGTTGTTTCTTTGAAGTAGGCTGCATGAAAAAGAAATAAATTGACTGTTTCTTAAATCACCTCCCTGTCTTTGTCCCACAATAAGGGCAAAATGTAAACAGCTTTTCCAGCTGACTAAAACAACTCGGACAAGTAATTACTTTTTCCACTACCGATCTCAGCGGTAGGCCAGTTTTTACAGTATAAGCATCCGGGATCTCTTTTAGAAAACCGGACTCATTGCCTTTTTCAGTGATCAAAAAAAGTTTTTCACGGGCCCTGGTAATAGCCACATAAAACAAACGACGTTCCTCTTCCAGTAACAGATCATGATTGGCTTTCTTGATCACCTGGAAGATCCTGTCCTCCAGCCAGATGTCCGGAAATCCACCTGAACCATCAGTAAGGCCGAGAATAAACACCACTTTAGCCTCAAGCCCCTTAGCTCCATGGATCGTTTTTGCCTGCACAAAAATCCGCTCCTGTTTAAACCGGTTTATGTAAGGAGTGAACATTTTACTCCTCCGGTAAAGAAACATGATCTCTTCCCCACTAATTCCTTCTTTGTTTAATTCCCTGATCTTGTCACAACAGAACTGTATGTTTTCTTCCTCACTTCCTCCGGCATACACCACTATTTTGTGCTCAGATATTTTTGAGGCCTGTACGTCCTTATCGATCTTGTATTTGTTGTGCCGGATCACTTCGTTACTCGCTCCTACAATATTCTGGGTACTCCGGTAGTTCATATTCAGTTTCAGTACACAGGCATGCTCAAAATGCTTTTCAAAGTCAACAATGTAACTCACGTTGGATCCCCTGAATCCATAAATACTCTGCCAGTCGTCTCCTACACAAAACAGCTGTGACCGCTCTGTCAATAATAGTTTCAGCATTTCCACCTGCAGGTTATTCACATCCTGAAACTCATCCACCAGTAAAAACTCAAACTTCCCTCTGAACTTATTGGCGATATCCTCCTGGTTTCGGAAGAGCGAAATGCATTTTATGATCAGGTCGTTGAAGTCGAGGTAGGACTTATCAGTGCAGTAAGCGATATAACTTTTAACAATAGGTATCGCCAGCTCATAAAACTCCCGGACCCGCTCATGCTGGTCGGCTTTTGCGTTTTGTAAGACGGTATCTAAATCGATATTCTCCACTTTGATCATATCGGTGACCCGCATGATCTGGGCAACAAAATCCTTGACCTCCTCATTATACCCATTAAATTCTTCCTTATACACCAGGCTCCTTGTCTGATGGTAGTCTGCAGGTAGCCTGTTTTTAACGATTCTGTCCAATGTATGATTAAAAAGGGCAGAATCAGTGGTCATTTTGTCATAGGTCTTTACTAAAAGAAGGTGACCCTTCTCAAACTGTTCCTCTTTGTCAACGGTGGAATAGCTCTTATCACTTATATGTTCGATGTACAGGTTAGCGGCAGGAATATAAAAATCGGGTCTGAAACTAAAGTCTTTAACATTTAATAGCGGTTCATATTCAAACTGAATGCTATGACGGTAAAACCAGTCCGCAATGTATTGCTCTGATTTTGACCGGACCTTTGTACCATTTAATGTGGTAAAATACTTATTGTCTTTGTGGTCAAACTTCGGGTCAGCCTTTTTGATGTGTATCTTATCCACAAAATAATCCAGAATGTATTTCTTCAGTCTTAACAAATAATCAGGTTCATCACAGGCTGAAATCAGCAGTTTGTGTATTACTTCAAAAACTGTTTCCGGGGCTACATGTTTGGCAAGCTCATCTTCTTCATCCCGCTTTTCATCACCGATGATCCTGAACTTGTTGTCAAATTCATTTACGCCATAATTACGAAGCACGCTATAGCAAAAACTGTGGAAGGTCCGGATTGTTAAACCATCGATCCACTTGTATTTCTTTTGGTACTCAAACCGTATTTTGTCTTTGTCGGCCTTCCTCAGGCTTTTATCTGAAAGCTTCTTAGCATATTCCCCGGAGTTGTCGGCGGATATAATAAGCCGGTCAATCATTTCGTTGGTCGCATTTTTGGTAAAAGTGATGGCTAAAATGCCGGAGGGACTAACTCCTCTATCCTCGATCAGGTAAATGATTTTTTGTAAAAGAGTCTTTGTTTTACCAGAACCGGCGCCAGCCAGTACTAGTAATCGCTTTTCCTCGCTTCTAACGGCTTCCCGTTGTATTTCATTCAGTCCGCTTAAATCTGTTGTTGTAGGCTTCACGTTGATAAGGTATTAGGGTGGTAAAGGTACTTTATCTATTTTCTTCCAAAATCGGCCGGATTTTCTCCCCAGGCTTTTGTCTCCCATTTAAGAATAGGGTTTACATATTCATTAGCGTTCAGCCAGGCAAGGGCCCGGTCAATCAGCTGAAATAGTTTTTCGCTAG
>CAUJFR010000341.1 GCA_963169885.1 Bacteroidota bacterium | reverse complement strand
AGACACCTGACAACTTTTTTAGAGGGGCTGTTCCTAACAACTAACACCGAACACCCGCTTTTTTATGGAATTTTCCCCTCCCTTAGTTATTTTTGCACTCCGGTTTGTATCACGGGATGTAGCGCAGCCCGGTAGCGCACTACGTTCGGGACGTAGGGGTCGCTGGTTCGAATCCAGTCATCCCGACTTCGCCCTCCAAAGCTCTGGCATCGGAGGGCTTTTTTTGTAAAGTACGAGGTACGAAATACGAAGTACTTAAAGCAGGAAGAGTCATAGAGAAAAGAAAACTCTTGTAGCTCGTTTAATTTTTTAGAAAGGGCTGTTATCTCCCGACTCCCGACTCCCTTCTCCCTTCTCCCGACTCCCTTCTCCCGACTCCCGACTCTCTACTCATTCAGATTTTTCCGAACCACCCGCATCCGTTAACTTCGCTCCTTAATGAAAATCCTCATTAAACAAGCCCGGATCATTGATCCCTCCTCCCCTCATAACGGGCAAATCAGCGATATTTTTATTGAAAACGGATTGATCAGCCAGATTGGAGACTCAATCAACCCGGAAGCAGACCAGGTGGTTAACCTGGATGGACTCTGTGTATCCCCCGGCTGGGTGGATGTTTTTGCCAGTTTTGCCGACCCGGGGTATGAATACAAGGAAACATTAGAAACCGGGGCCAATGCAGCTGCCGCCGGTGGATATACGGATGTACTGATCATCCCCAACACCAACCCCGTGCTGCACAATAAAGCGGCTGTGGAATATGTGGTGCATAAAGGACAACACCTGCCGGTGACCATCCACCCCATCGGGGCTATTACCCGGAATACCGAAGGAAAAGAACTGGCCGAAATGTATGATATGAAATGGAGCGGAGCCGTGGCTTTCAGCGATGGTGTGAATTGTGTGCAATCGGCCGGCCTGCTCGTCAAAGCCCTGCAATATGTAAAAGCCTTTGACGGCATCATTATACAAGTGCCGGATGATAAAAGTGTAAACCCACCCGGACTGATCAATGAAGGAGTGGTTTCTACTCAACTGGGACTCCCTGGAAAACCCGCAATGGCCGAAGAACTGGTGGTGGAAAGGGATATAAACCTGGCAGAATACACTTCATCTAAAATTCACTTAACAGGAATCAGCACAAAAAAATCAGCTGATTACGTTCAAAAAGGAAAAGAAAATAATATTGCCGTTACCTGTTCAGTCACCCCTTATCATCTTTTCTTTTCTGATGAGGATATGACCAGCTACAACACGCACCTGAAAGTAAATCCGCCCCTCCGGACGGCTGAAGACCGGGCCGCCCTGCGGGAAGCCGTACTGAATGGCACGGTGGATTGCCTGGCTTCTCATCACCTGCCCCATGAGATCGACAGCAAAGTGATCGAATTTGAATATGCCAAATTCGGCATGACCGGACTGCAAACTGCTTATGCTGTATTGAATACCGCTGTTGCCGGAATCAGTACAGAACGTTGTGTGGAATTACTGGCTATCCATCCACGGAAAATTTTCTCCCTGGAACCGGCCAGTATTGTCGCCGGACAAAAAGCAAAAATTACTTTATTCCAACCAGCAGTTACCTGGACTTTTACCTCAGATATGATCCGGTCAAAATCGGCAAACACTCCATTCATCGGGCAGACTTTCTCCGGTAAAGTAACTGGCATTATAAATGGTGACAAAATCACCTTGTCTTAACCATGAAGCTCAAACTTTCTCCCGCCCTGATCGGCCTGATTACCGGTATTGTGATGATTGCCATTGTCATGATTACCTATTCAACCAGGCTTTCTCAAGAATCACCACTTCAGTACCTGGTTTTTATCGCTTATGCGGCCGGTATTGCATGGGCCATTCTTTTTTATACCCGCTCTGAACTTTATAGTGGCGGGTTCTGGAACGCTTTTAACCCGGGGCTCCGTTGTTTTGTAACCGTCATATTACTGATGGTCGCCTTTACCATCATCTTTAATAAAATGCATCCTGAATTTATAACGGAAAGTGCGGCCCTTTACAAGGATATGCTGGTAAAAGAAAAAGGGAAAACACCGGCTGAAATAGATGAGATGGTGGATGGCTTCAAAAGCGGTTACCTGACCATGCTTGTTTACAGATCTATTTTCGGATATTTGATCATCGGCGCCATTGTAACTACTATAATGGCCGCCATTACCTCCAGAAGAAAATAATTTATGGACCTGTCCATTGTCATACCCCTGATCGATGAAGCAGAATCCCTGCCGGAACTCACGGCCTGGATTGAGAAAGTTATGTCCGAACATCAATACAGCTATGAAGTGATCTTCGTGGATGATGGCAGCAGTGACAACTCCTGGGAAGTGATTGAAGGCCTCCGGGCTAAAAACCCCGCCATCAAAGGCATCAAATTCCAGCGGAATTACGGAAAATCTGCCGGATTAAACGAAGCCTTCCGTGCCGCCTCCGGCGATGTAGTCATCACCATGGATGCAGACCTGCAGGATAGTCCGGATGAAATACCCGGTCTCCGTAAAATGATCGTCGAAGACGGTTACGACCTGGTAAGCGGCTGGAAAAAGAAACGCTACGACAATACCTTTACAAAGAATATTCCGTCCAAATTTTTCAATGCGGTAACCCGCAGTATGTCGGGCATTCATCTCCATGATTTTAACTGCGGCCTGAAAGCGTATAATAAAAAAGTGATCAAAGGCATTGAAGTATACGGTGAAATGCACCGCTATATCCCGGTACTGGCCAAATGGGCCGGGTTTAAAAAGATCGGTGAAAAAGTAGTGGAACACAGAGCCCGCAAATACGGCACTTCAAAATTCGGCTGGAGACGTTTCGTAAACGGATTCCTTGACCTGCTGTCCATCAGCTTTGTCGGAAAATTTGCCAAACGGCCAATGCATTTCTTTGGACTGTGGGGCACGCTCTTTTTCCTCGCCGGTCTTGGTATCTCCCTGTACCTGGTTATTTCAAAAATTATTGATACCAGTTTTGCGCTGACCAACCGTCCGGGTTTTTACATGGCCCTGACCTCCGTTATCATCGGGATGCAATTATTCCTGGCCGGTTTTATCGGCGAACTGATCTCCCGTAATTCAGCCAATCGCAACACCTACCTGGTAGAAACCAAAACCGGTTTGTAATGGCCCGCGTGATCATCATAGGACCGGCACATCCCCTGCGCGGCGGATTGGCCACTTTTAATCAGCGACTGGCCAACGCTTTTACCGACCAGGGGCACGTGTGCAGTCTTCTCTCCTTTTCATTGCAGTACCCGGATTTTATTTTCCCCGGAACTACCCAGTATAGCAGCGAACCTGCTCCGGAAAACCTGCGAATTGATACAAAGATCAATTCCATTAACCCCGTTAACTGGATAAGAACCGGCAACTGGCTGAAGAAACAACAGGCTGATCTGATCATTGTACGTTTCTGGCTGCCACTGATGGGGCCCGCATTAGGTACCATTCTTCGCAGGGCACGGAAAAACAAAAAAACGAAGATCATCTGTATTGCGGATAATGTGATCCCGCATGAGAAACGTCCGGGCGATAAACCCTTTACCCGGTATTTTCTGAAAAGTTGTGATGCATTTATCACGATGAGTGAAAAAGTCATGAGTGACCTGCGGCTTTTCGAAAAAACAAAACCGGCGCTGTTGGTATCGCATCCGCTCTATGATAATTTTGGCGCTATCCTTCCCAAAACAGAGGCCCGTACACATCTCGGTTTGCCGGCAGACGAAAAAATTATACTCTTTTTCGGTTTCATCCGTAAATACAAAGGACTGGATCTGCTGTTTGAAGCGATGGCCCAGCCGGCTATTAAAAACGCAGGTATCCGGTTACTGGTAGCAGGTGAATTTTATGAAGAAGAAAAAGGATACCAGGAGCAGATCGATCTGCTGGGCATCCG
>CAUJFR010000340.1 GCA_963169885.1 Bacteroidota bacterium | reverse complement strand
GGATGAAGTAGCGGCGCAGGCAGAATATTTTAAACGGGAAGGAAAATATATCGAAGCACAACGACTCACCGAACGGGTGAATTATGATATTGAAATGATCCGTGAACTGGGATACTGTAATGGCATAGAAAACTATTCCCGTTTCTTTGACCGCCGTCGCCCGGGTACAAGGCCCTTCTGTCTCCTGGATTACTTCCCCAAAGATTTCCTGATGATTATTGATGAAAGTCACCAGACCATCCCCCAGGTCAGTGGCATGTACGGGGGCGACCGTAGCCGCAAACTCATCCTTGTTGATTACGGATTCCGTCTGCCTTCCGCCCTCGATAACCGTCCGCTGAATTTTCATGAATTTGAATCCATGACGAACCAGGTGGTCTTTGTCTCTGCCACACCGGATGATTATGAACTGGAAAAATGCGGTGGTATAGTGGTGGAACAGGTGGTTCGTCCGACCGGACTGCTGGATCCGCCGATTGAAATCCGGCCCAGTGTAAACCAGATCGATGATTTACTGGAAGAAGTAGACAAACGAATCAAAATGGGCGACCGGGTACTGGTAACAACACTGACCAAACGCATGGCCGAGGAAATGGATAAATACCTCCACAAGATCAATATCAAATCCAAGTATATACACAGCGAAGTGGATACGCTGGAACGGGTGGAGATCTTACGGGAACTGCGGCTTGGAAAAATCGATGTGCTGGTAGGTGTAAACCTATTAAGGGAAGGACTGGATCTCCCGGAGGTTTCGCTGGTAGCCATTCTCGATGCCGACAAAGAAGGCTTTTTGCGGAATGAAAAATCACTGACGCAGACGGCAGGTCGGGCTGCCAGGAATGTAAACGGCCTGGTCATTTTCTATGCAGATAAAATGACTGAGAGTATGCGAAAGACTATTGATGAAACCAACCGCCGGCGCGAAAAACAGGTTTCATATAATATAGAGCATGGCATTACACCAAGAACGGTGATCAAATCCACCAAGGATGTTTTTGCCCAGACTTCTGTATTGGATATTAAAGGCTATGATCCGGCTGATCCCTATGCCATTGCTCCGGATGGCGAACTCGTAACCGTAGCAGCTGAAGAACAGGCTGAATACAAAACCATTCCACAACTGGAAAAAGCGCTGAATAAAGTCAAGAAAGAAATGGAGAAGGCCGCAAGAGACCTGGACTTCATGGAAGCTGCCCGTCTGAGAGATGAAATGTTTCTGATGCAGAAGAAACTGGAGGAAATGAAGCAGTAAGTTCTCGTAGATTTACGATTTGTCTCAGCGTATTACTGCCCGATTTGACTAAATACCTTGTGTAAAGCTTTGCACAAGGCAACGACCCGGCCTATCTTAGCACTGTTATCCGAGAAACCAATTTTATTTAAAATCCAATACTTCCGTTATGAAAAGACGCGTTCGTAAAATCGCCAACTTCTTTGCCTTCAACCTGCTGTTTTTCGCCCTTTACCTGAATTTTATTCACAGGGATAAAGCCATTGCCGCTACCGGAACAACCGTAAGTGCCTCTGCAGAAGCCTTCAGTGGTACGATGGTAGATAATACCAACCCTGTACAGGAAAAGAGAACTGAACCCGCCGTTGTGGTGGTTGGAAAGTCACAAAACGAAGCCGTTAAGTCGGCTGATAACAGCGCCCTGCGACTGTCCATCAACTAAGTTTAGCAGCGTTAACATTAATGATAGAACCCTGGCAGATGCCGGGGTTTTTTTATGCTTCATGATCGGAATACATTCTTCAATATTTCGCTCCTACGGAGCTCCGGATCATTCCCCGTCCTACGGTCTATTGATATGACGCCCCGCTGGGGCGGAATACAAGGCACTATTACGGAATTAAATCTTAATAAAACGGACTGTAGACTGCCGACTGTGGGCTGCCGACTGCCGACTGTGGACTGTGGACTTATCCCTACCTTAGAGCCATGGATAAACGTGTATTTCTCCTCGACGCCTTCGCCCTGGTGTTCCGGGCCTATTATGCGCTGATACGCAGCCCCCGACTTACCTCCAAAGGCAAGAATACCAATGCCCAGTTTGGTTTCACGAATGCCTTGGTCGAACTGATTAATAAACAAAAGCCTTCTCATATGGCGGTATGTTTTGATACATCAGCACCAACTGAACGTCATACGGATTTTGCGGATTATAAAGCCAACCGGCAGGAAACCCCGGAAGATATCCTGCTCGCAGTACCGGATATTAAGAAAATCATTGAAGCCTTTAATATTCCCATTATTTACAAAGACGGATTTGAAGCCGATGATGTGATCGGTACGCTGAGTAAACAGGCCGAAAAAGCCGGGTATGAAGTGTATATGGTTACACCGGATAAAGATTACGGCCAGTTAGTGTCGGATAAAGTAAAAATTTACAAACCGGCCTACCAGGGCAACGATGCGGAAATAATGGGACCGGAAGAAGTCTGTGCCAAATGGAATATCAAAGACGTGAGCCAGGTGGTGGATATGCTGGGAATGATGGGTGATGCCGTAGATAATATCCCCGGTATCCCTGGTGTGGGAGAGAAAACAGCCGCCAAATTCCTGGCAGAATATGGATCACTGGAAAACACCCTCGCCAATGCCGATAAGATCAAGGGAGCCATGGGCGAAAAAGTAAAGAAAGGAATGGAAATGGCTATCCTTTCTAAAAAACTGGCAACGATCATTACTAATGTGCCGGTGGAATTTCATGAAGAGGATTTTAAACTGAAAGACTGGAATAAAGACAAACTGAAAGAAATATTCAGTGATCTTGAATTCCGGACACTAGGCAAACGCTTGCTGGGTGAGGATCTCCCCGCTGGCGGTCCGGGCGCCACAGCTGTTTCCAAAGAAATACCCCAGGGTGTACAGACCGATCTGTTTGGTAATATTATTGAAACAGCAGCGCCGGCAAAAACAACCAGTAACAATGACAGTGAAGATGGTCCTTCTTTATCTGTAGAACATAATATCAACAATACTCCGCATCATTATGAAGCCGTGGAAGGTGACGCAGCCATTAAAAAACTGGTTTCCGAACTTAAAAAACACAAAGAGATCTGTTTCGATACGGAAACCACCGGTATTGATGCCAATGAAGCCGAACTCGTCGGGCTCAGTTTTTCCGTAAACCCGGGAGAAGCCTGGTATGTGCCCTGTCCGGCCGATCAATCTGCCACCAAAGCAATTCTCGCTCATTTTGAACCCCTGTTTGACAGCCCGGATATCACCTGGATCGGCCAGAACACCAAGTACGACTTACTCTTACTGAAATGGTACGGCATTGAACCCGCTGGAAAAATTTTTGATACCATGCTCGCGCATTATGTCATAGAACCCGATGGCAAACGCAGCATGGATCTGCTGGCTGAAAAATACCTGGGTTATGAACCGGTACATATTGAAGAATTGATCGGGAAAAAAGGAAAGACCCAGGGCACCATGCGGGATGTGGAGATCGAAAAGATAAAAGAATACGCCGGGGAGGATGCGGACATCACCCTTCAGTTGAAAAATATCTTCACCCCGATGCTGAAGGAAAAAGAAGTGGAGAAGGTATTCAATGAAGTTGAAAACCCGTTGGTGAAAGTGCTGGTGGATATGGAATTTGAAGGCATCAAAGTGGATGTGGACTTTCTGAATGATTATTCCAAAGAACTGGAGAAGGATGCAAAGACCGCGGAAGAAAGTGTGTATAAACAAGCAGGGGTCCGTTTTAACCTCGCTTCTCCCAAACAGCTCGGTGAAGTATTATTTGATAAACTCAAACTCGATCCCTCTGCTAAAAAAACGAAAACCGGTCAATACCAGACCGGGGAGGATGTATTATTAAAACTGGCGGCCAAGGGGCACCAGATTGTGGATGATATCCTGACTTTCCGGGAACTGACCAAACTCAAATCCACGTATGTGGATTCATTGCCTCAGCTGATCAATTCAAAAACAGGTAGGGTGCACACCACCTACGGACAGGCCGTGGCGGTTACCGGAAGACTGGCCAGTAATAATCCCAACCTGCAGAATATTCCGGTGCGGACGGACCGGGGAAAGGAAATCAGGAAAGCCTTTGTACCGAGAGACAAAAATCATATCCTGATTTCTGCCGACTACTCGCAGATTGAATTGCGGATTGTTGCCGCTATCAGTGGCGATCCGAATATGTGCCAGGCCTTTAAAGAAGGAACGGATATTCATAGCGCTACTGCGGCAAGGGTGTACAATGTTCCGGTTGAAGAAGTAACCAAAGAGATGCGCTACAAAGCAAAGAGTGTAAACTTTGGTATCATTTACGGACAAGGAGCATTTGGCCTGGCCGATAATCTGGGTATTTCCCGTACTGAAGCCAAAGAGATTATTGATAATTATAAAAAGGAATTTCCCGGTATCCAGCAATACATGGATACCACCATCAATTTTGCCCGGGAGCAGGGTTTTGTAGAAACCCTGATGGGACGTAAACGCTGGTTACGTGATATCAACTCTTCCAATTTCACGGTCCGGGGATTTGCAGAACGAAACGCCATCAACTCCCCGATCCAGGGTTCTGCCGCTGATATGATTAAACTGGCGATGCAGAAAGTACATGCAGCTATGCAAAAAGCAAAGATGAAAAGCCGGATGATTTTGCAGGTACATGATGAACTGGTCTTTGATGCGTTGAAAACCGAAGTGCATGAACTGAAGCCCCTGATTCTCGAAAACATGGAGTCGGCCCTGCTCCTGCCCCATGAAGTGCCGGTGATTGCCGAATGCGGGGAAGGGAATAACTGGCTGGAGGCCCATTAATTTTTAGAAAAGTCAGGGAAAATAGAACTACAGTTCCATAAGTTTGCAAACTAATGCAGCCAACCATCTATTATTGCTATGATGCTTACTGCGGCTGGTGCTATGGCTTCAGTCCTGTTATTAAGAAAATTTCGGAAGAGTGGAAACACCGGATGGGATTTGAAGTACTCTCCGGAGGTATGATTCCCAAAGAAGCAGCCAGACCTGTAAGTTCAATTGCCGGTTATATCAGTGAAGCTTATAAAACAGTGGAGGAAAGAACCGGTATCCGGTTTGGCGAGGATTTTCTCTGGCATATGCGGAATCCGGAGCAGAGTGACTGGTTTATGCATTCAGAAAAAGCGGCCGCCGCCCTTTGCATTTTTAAGGAAATACACCGGGACCTGCAAGTGTCGTTTGCAGCAGATCTGCAGTACAGCCTGAATTATGAAGGTCGTGATCTGACCGACGATGAAGCGTATCGCCATTTACTGGTGAAATACGGCATTCCCGAAGAAACCTTTTACTCCCGGCTGAACAGTGAAGCCTATATCGAAAAAGCGAAGTATGAGTTTTCGCTGTGCAAACAACTGCAGGTGACCGGCTTTCCGCAGGTACTGTTGCAGGTGGCCGATCAGAAATTTTACCTATTGTCAAAAGGGTATACTGATTATGAAACATTAAATGCCCGGTTCCTTGCCGTATGGGAAGAAATTAATAAGGATACCGAAAACAACTAAATTATTTCCCGCATGATCTTAACTGTTACACTCAATCCCTGTATTGATAAAAGTTCCCGGGTGGAAAAAATGAAACCCGAAAGTAAACTGCGTTGTGCCGAAGTGGTCAATGAACCCGGCGGCGGGGGTATCAATGTGAGTAAGGCCTTACAGAAACTGGAAACTTCATCGGTCGCCCTTTTCCCTGCTGGCGGTCACAATGGGGATATGCTCTGCTCCCTGTTGAAAAAAGAAGGCATACTGTTTCATGCAGTAGATACGAAGGTGGAAACCCGGGAAAACTGGATTGTACTGGAAACTTCCACGAATAATCAGTACCGTTTTACCTTTCCCGGACGGGAAGTGCTGGAAGAAACGGTAAAAACCATGGTGGACCAGATCCGTTCCTTTTCGCCCAGTTTTGTTGTGGCCAGTGGCAGTCTGCCTCCCGGTCTTCCGGATTATTTCTACGGGCTGATTGTTAAAAACGCGGCGGCTGTTGGTGCCCGTTGTATTGTGGATACCAGCGGTCCGGCCTTGCAGGCACTGAAAGGCAAACATGCATTCCTGATCAAACCCAATATCGGGGAACTTTGTAAAATGCTGAATGTGGAATGGCTGGATAAGGAGGAAGTACCGGATGCGGCTCAGCAGGCCATCCGTGATGGTTTTGCCGAGATCATGGTAGTATCCATGGGTCCGCTCGGTGCCTGGCTGATCAATGAGGAGAAACGTTATTTTGTAGAAGCCCCGCCCGTGGAAAAAAAGAGTACGGTGGGAGCGGGTGATAGTATGGTGGCTGGTATTACCTATTCATTACAGAAAGGAAAAACATTAAAAGAAGCGATCCAGTTTGGTGTGGCCTGTGGCAGTGCCGCCACGATGAATGATGGCACACAGCTATTCAACAAATCCGATGCGGAACGGCTTTACGCACAAATCAATGAAAAATGATATCCGGAACCGCGAAGACCTGCTGCAACTCGTAACCCTCTTTTATGAGAAGCTGCTGGCAGATGACTCCATCAGTTTCCTCTTTACCGAAGTGGCCAAAATAGATCTGGGTCACCACCTTCCCGTATTGGTCGATTTCTGGGATAACGTTTTGTTTCAGTCCGACACTTACCGGAAAAATGCCATGCAGCCCCACCTGGCCCTGCACCAGCAATCCCCACTCACCAAAGATCATTTTGTGACCTGGTTGCGCTATTTCAAAGAATCGGTGGATGAATTGTTTGACGGGGAAAAAGCCTTCCAGGCCAAAGAACGGGCGACCAGTATTGCTACCGTGATGCAGATAAAAATCAGTCAGTTAGGACAGAACCCGGCTACCCATCCCTGAAATGGTGCACTTATCCCCAATCTTTTAGAATACCAACAGAGTTTCATAGTTTAAAGGTTCCAAAACCAAAAAATTATGAAACACATCACCGCTCTGCTGCTTTCAGCAGCTTTCTTCATGACTGCCTGTAATAATAACGAGTCTTCCGGCACTGAAAAAAAAGAAACAACAGAAACTGCTGATAAAAAGGCTGCACCTGTTTTAGATTCCGCTACCAAGGCTGCGAATATGATGGCTTTTGGTACACCGGGCAACATACATAAAATGATGGCTTCCTGGGATGGAAACTGGACAGCAACCATTAAATTCTGGGTAAAACCGGAACTACCTCCTGATTCAATCATTACCAATTCCGTTAATAAAATGATCAATAACGGACTGATTCAATATAGCACCCATGACGGGAACTGGGCGGGCATGCCTTTTAACGGAGTGAGTCAAACGGGCTACGATAATCACCGTGAAATATTCTGGAGCACCTGGTATGATAATTTTGGAAGCGGCCTCGTTTATATGGAAGGCACCTGGGATGATGCTACCAAAACCATTTCCATGAAAGGAAAAACCACCGATCCGGAGAGTAAAATGCAGCTGGATCTCCGGGAAACACTTAAGGTAGTTGATGAAAACACGCAGTTCATGGAACAGTTTATAACCCACGACGGAAAGGAAATAAAAGCAATGGAAATAACGTTCAGACGTAAAAAATAAACAAATTAAAAAACCCGGATCATGATCCGGGTTTTTTATATAAATCAACTAATATATTCAACGACGATTATCCCGGCTTTTTCACAATCACCGGCGCCATTTCTGATTTGACATCCTGGGTTAGCCGGATCGTTTCTTTAGTTTTAACATTCATCAGGTAGATATCAAACTCCTTGCCTTCGTGTGTAGAGCGGTCCATCGCCAGCCATTTTCCATCCGGGCTCCAGCTATGCCAGCCGCTACTGAGCGAACCTCTTTCAGTCAGCTGCCATTGATTCTTTCCATCCGGACTCACGGCATAAATCTGACTCTGGCCATATTGTTTCGACATATAACTGATAATCTTTTTTGCCGGATTCCATTGCGGGGGGCCGGCATGATACTCATACCATTGGGTACTGGTATCCCCGGCGGGGAATTGAGTCAGTTGTTTACCAGTTTTACTCAGGCTTACAGTGCCATCCGCTTGTTCAACCAGGTCAAACTTCCAGAGTTCATCAGAAACAGTTTTCCGTAAGGCTTTATCCGGACGATAGGCCAGTACTACTTGTTTCCCATCGGGCAAAAATATCGGATCCCGTTTATTAGAAACGGTATCATCAGTTATCTGTTTATAGGAACCATCCTGCAGGTTTACCAGGAAGAGCTGGCTACGGACTGTTTTTCCGATCCTGCCCAGGACAATCATTTCCGTACCCATTTTGCGGCTGCCCATCCAGCTGTCTTCCAGTTGCAGGCTGGTAAGCCTGCGCTTATTATTTCCTTCTGCATCCATTTCGTACAGGAAATAACACCGGTGACAGGTGTCTTTATCGCTTACATAATAAACTTTGTTTTCATAAGCATAATACACCCATTCCACGCCCGGCGTATTGGTCAGGTTCTTTTTATCAGAACCATCCATATTCATGCTGTAGATTTCGTAGTTGTCTTTCTCCCGGTCTTCAAATACATTGTAGACAATCTTGTAACGATTCGCCTGGGCAAAAAGCACCAAAGGGAAAAATCCCGTAAGTAGTAAGAACAGTTGCTTTTTCATCGCTTCAGCATTTTCTCATATCTGGCAATCCAGTCATCGACGGAAATTTTTGCCGCCAGCTCCCCGATGAGCTTAAGTGGAATATCTTCCGCTTTTTTATACCGTACACAGCTTTTTCCCATGTCCAGTTTTTTGGAAGAGGCTTTCGCATGTTCATCGGTAAACCACTTCAGCA
Source organism: Bacteroidota bacterium (assembly GCA_963169885.1). Lineage (GTDB taxonomy): Bacteria > Bacteroidota > Bacteroidia > Chitinophagales > Chitinophagaceae > JJ008. The sequence goes on along the minus strand of CAUJFR010000340.1, from coordinate 1,821 downwards.
GTTTAGGATCACCATAGATTCCCATGTGATAGAAGTTTACACTGTTCTTCTGAGAGGCCAGTCCCATAAATGGCAGGGGATCTTTGGGGTTGCAGTGATAACCACCCGGATACTTGCTATGTGGAACCACCCAGCCGATCATGCCATAGTTCATACATTCCTGGAATCCCTTGGGCATGTTTTTTTTGATCACTTTTCTGAACTCATTGATCATTTTCTGCCGGTCTTCCGGCAATTCAGCTATATAAGCTTCTACAGTAGTTGCTTTGGATTGCATATAATTAATTTGATCTGGTAATCAGAATAGATAGTACAATGTTGCTGCCCGTCACCAGGTTTAAATTCCCCCGGGAACCGAATGCAGCCCGACCCGGTTGCCTTCTGTATCAATGATCACGGCCATATAGCCGTATTCCGGGGAAATTTCTGTTTTTGGCATCATGATTTTACCTCCGGCAGCTTCCACTTTATCCAGCACCTGCTGAACATCCGGGTTGCCATTCAGGTAAATCAGTGGTCCATCCGTCAGGGAGGGTTTGTGAAAGCCTCCGCTGTCCACTACGGCTCCTCCTACCTGGGTCATCATATCGTCCAGGGGAAACATCCGCATCCGGATATTGGGCAGGTCCATGACGGCCAGGCTGACTCCAAAAATGGTTTCGTAAAAACGGGTGGCGCGCTCCAGATCCGTTGCAGGAATCTCGAACCAGCTGATTGCATTTTGCATGTCGTTGATTTTGGTTTAAGTTCAGATTTTTTCCCGGAATTTTCACTCCATTCATAAAAAAAACCGTCTCCTGGAAAAGAAACGGTTTGCTGCTTATGCTTATATGAAAAAAACTTATTGCTGACCGCCACCACCACCTTGTCCACCACCCGGGCGCTGTGGGCGCATGGAGGGTTGTATTTTTTCCTTCCAGATGGCGTATTGCTCGGCTGTAAGGACCGCTTTCAGGATTTCTTCCTGGGCGTCTGTATATTTTTGACGTTCTGCCATCATTGTCTCCCGGTCAGGTCTTTCACCGCTGGAAAAGATCTCCTGCATCCGGGCATCCTGTTTCTTGTAGAGGACGGTCAGGGCCGTATCTAAAGTGGCCAATTTGGCCGGTTCCAGTTTAAAAGCGCTATCCAGCTTTTGGTGTACACGGGCTACCCTTTCTTCGGCGGTCTGACGCTGAAAACCACCACCGGGCTGGGCATAAACTACGGCTGACAGGGAAACCGCGGTCAGCAGGAGGAAAATCATCTTTTTCATTGATAATAATGTTTTTGGTAAAGGTAAGTTCCGGCTTATAGGACGGCAGTTTGCGAAAAAACGTTCGGCCCAGGGGAAACTTTAATTTCAAATCTACCGATTTGGCAGAACTCAAGTATCTTGCAGTCCCTAATTATTTAAAAAGATATGGAATACAGTAAATTAGTTGCCGTGACCGGTCTCCCGGGTTTATTCGAATTACTCAGCAGTAAAACCGACGGGGCCATCGTGCGTTCCCTGGATGATAAAAGCACCCGTTTTGTTTCGACCCGGGTGCATAACTTTTCACACCTGGAAAGTATCGAAGTATATACCGTTCGGGATAATGTGAACCTGGTGGATGTATTTACCGCTATGGATAAAGCCGGACTGGCCCTCCCCGATGATAAGGATGCCGCTGCGGTAAGAAGCTATTTTGGCAAAGCCTACCCCGATATGGATTTTGACCGGGTGTATGCCAGTGATATGAAGAAAATGGTGAAATGGTTCGCCATCCTGAAGGCAGCGAATGTGGAGATCAAACTGAGTGAAATACCCGAAGAGGAAGAAGAAGTGGTGGAAGCCGC
>CAUJFR010000339.1 GCA_963169885.1 Bacteroidota bacterium | reverse complement strand
CGCAGACTCTCAATATAGGCCTGCAGTTGCTCGTAAGCAGCATCTTCGATCGGGATGACCCGGCCACTGAGGTTTATGTTAATAATCTTTTTCATGATTCAGGTATTTGGTTGAAGTTGGTTGGTTAGTATTGAAAAGGGTGTTCGGGTTTTTTACTGGTCAGGGCATTTACCCCGTTGGAGAGTTCATTCCAGGTCTGCTCCAGTTCCTTGTAAAATCCTTCTCCCTTTTCAGTCAGGGAAAAGTATTTACGGGGTGGGCCCGAATTGCTTTCCACCCATCGGTAGGTCAGCATACTCGCATTCTTAAGACGGGTTAACAAAGGGTACAGGGTGCCCTCCAGGATCTGGAGATTGGCTGCCTTCATCTCCTCCACGATATCACTGGGATAGGCTTCACCCCGGCGAATGATGGAGAGAATACAGAATTCCAGTATCCCTTTCCGCATCTGGCTCTGAGTGTTTTCGATATTCATACTTGTTCAGTTTAATGAATCTGAATCAAAGATAGTGTCATATTTGGTACTATGCAAAACAAAGTACCTTATTTTTTTTGGTATTCTACAGGGCATTGTGATCGAAAAAAATATAACCTGTTATTACTCTGCATGTTATTGGATATCTGTCCCTTTTCACCTGGCCTGGTTTCTTTATGAATGGTTTTAGGCCGTGATGAGCGATAAATCTCATAAATCGGCGTTTTTTCCCGATTTTTACCCTGATTACAATGAAAAAGACCCTTTATTCCTCCATTTTCCTTCTTTTGCTCCTGAGTGCCTGCGCCGATAAATACCTGGCCTTCCAGTCCAGGTATCCGTTCAAAAGCCCTTCTGGTTCACCGGATTTCAGCCAACTTGACTATTGGGCGGCCCACCCCTGGAAAAAGGATCCGTCTGACAGTATCCCTTCTTTCCTTAAATATGAAAAAAGAGATAGCCTGGCTGATGTGTTCTTCCTGCACCCAACCACTTTTACAAAAGCAAAGGATGCTGTAATTACGAATGCCCTTATCGACGATGCATACATCAATGCCAAAACAGATTACAGCACGATCTTATACCAGGCCAGTGTATTCAATCAACAGAGCCGTGTGTTTGCCCCACGTTACCGTCAGGCACATATTCAGAATTTCTATAGTGGGGATACGCTAAAAAGTAAGGCCGCTTTTGAATTAGCTTATGCAGATATCAAAGCCGCCTTTATTTATTACCTCGCGCATTATAACCAGGGCCGGCCCATCATCATTGCGGGACATAGCCAGGGGGCCTTCCTGAGCGAACGATTACTGAAGGAATTTTTTGAAAATAAATCGTTGGCTGGTCAGCTGGTCGCCGCTTATATTATTGGCTGGCCGGTACCCGGACATTTTTTCTCCGCAATCAACGTGTGCAGTGATTCGCTGCAAACAGGGTGTTTCTGCAGCTGGCGCACTTTCCGTAAAGGCTATCGGCCTCCCTATCTGTATAAAGAAACAGATACCGCCCTTGTCACCAACCCGCTGAGCTGGACCACAGGTCCGGAGTTTATCAGCCGCAAACAGAATAAAGGCGCCCTGGTCCGCTATAACAAACTCTACCGGAAAAGCACAGATGCACAAATCAAAGAGGGTTTGTTATATACACGAAAGCCCCGGTTTCCCTGGAGCTTTCTGTACCGCAGTAAAAATTATCATGTGGGAGATATCAACCTGTACTATATGGATATCCGGCAGAATGTTGCGCAGCGTATTTCCGCTTATCTTAAACAGGTACAACAATAACCGCTTATTGATTTGTTTTTATCCATTCCAACTCACTTAAGGCGGGTTTGATGACTGCATATTTTTTCACCTGGTTAATCGTCATTTCATCCAGCACATCCACCACTTGTTTATAGGAGGCTTCCGGTGAAGATTTTACCAATACCATTAACCCCTCCCTTCCCTCCTTGCCTGGGTGAATATCCAGCCACTGCTGCCGCTCCTGAATTTTATGCCGCAATTCCGTAGTGCTGTTGAGTGGATACACTTCTGCTTTTGACACTGCATCTGCCCAGTTACCATAATAAAACCAGACTTTCTCTTCGTTTCCCAGCAATACGGTGAACGCATAAGTATTCCCCAGTTCCGAATCCCCGCCATCCTTAGGCATCGCCAGCGGCATAGCTGTTGGTTTACTGAGTTCTGTGGTAATAACGAAAAAGCTGATCAGCAGGAAGCCCAGGTCCACCATGGGCGTCATATCAATTCGTAACTGGTGCTTTACCGGACGTCTTACACCTGCCCGTTGCCGTTGTACGGTCACTTCATTGTCGATCGTTGCCATAAGCGTTGTTTACTAATCAGATACCGGGGTCGCTTTTTTCCACAAAAAATCATTTTGATAATTGATAGCCGTCATGACTTCTTTCCGGTAACTGTGCTAACTTCAAGACAAACCTTCAGCAATGAAAACCATTATTGTTCCTACGGATTTTTCACCCATTGCCACCAATGCCATGCATTATGCCCTTGATATGGCCAAAACTGTAAACGCCAGTATTTTATTATTACATGTATACCAGGTACCGGTGAGTTTTACAGACACCCCCATAGTGCTGGTATCGATCGAAGACCTGCGAAAGGGTGCGGAGGAACAAATTGCACACCTGAAAACCGAAGTGGAACATCTGACTTCCGGCAGTCTGAAAGTATATACGGAAACACGGCTCGGTAATGTGGCTGATGA
>CAUJFR010000338.1 GCA_963169885.1 Bacteroidota bacterium | reverse complement strand
CAGCAAGTGGGAGGATACCAATAAGGTTTTTCCAAGATCACGGCTCAGGTGAAGAATGAGTTGCCGCATATCGGCTATCCCCTGCGGGTCCAGTCCGTTACTGGGCTCATCGAGGATGATCAGTCCGGGATTATGAATCAGTGCGCAGGCAAGGCCCAGTCGTTGCTTCATACCCTGCGAGTAGGTTTTGACCTTGCTCCCGGCTCTGTCGGCCAAACCAACCAGGGCCAGCTGATCCATTATTTGTTTATCGGTGGATTTAACCCCGCTCAATCGTGAAAAGATGCGGATATTCTCTTTGGCGGTGAGGTATTTGTATAAATCCGGCTTTTCGATGATGGCTCCGGTCTGCCGGAGAATTTCCTTCCGGTGTTTACGGAGATTCATGCCGAAAATCTCGATCTCCCCTCCGGTAGGTTCAATCAGGGTCATCAGCATCCGGATGGTGGTGGATTTACCGGCACCGTTTTGTCCCAGGAAACCATACACCTGCCCTTCTCCCACGCTGAACGATAAGTTGCTGACCGCTTTAAGGTCGCCAAAATGTTTACTTAGGTCCTTGACCTGTATAACCTGGTTCATTCCTGCTGATTAACGGACAAATGTATTAAAGGTTCGTCCCTGTTAATGAAGTATTTACCTTTTATCTTAAATAATTATCGAAAAATACTTGCATTTATTACGCACAAGGATTAGGTTTGTTTGCGATTCGGAAAACCACATTTAACCACGTAAAACTACGATATTCATCCGTACCCGGTTTACCATTCACTTCTTTTCCGGGAAGGCTGTTTTAAGCAGGGCTACTGTTAAATCCCCCGAAGCATCCAATATTTCTGTGGGCTAACAAATGAATTTAAAAGCCTGAGAAATGTCAATTAAATTTTTATCCGTTTTTGCCCTTTTCCTGCAGCTGACCACCTCGGCCCAGGATCATAGTTTGCCTGCCAACCCTTTTACAAGCACCACCACCATTGCTGCAGTGCCTCTTATTGTGGATTTAAAAGCTGTCGTGACCAATCAGAAGATTCAGTTGAACTGGAAGACGGAAGAGAACCAGTCCGTCAACCTGTTCGAAGTGGAAAAAAGCACTGATGGTAAAAACTTTTCCCTGGCAGCCCTGGTATTCGGCACCGAAAAAGCAACCGCAGAAGAGTACCTGTATTTTGAGAAAAGAACCGGTAAAAAAACCATCTACCGGGTAAAGATGATCAGTAAGGATAAGCAGGTGTATTATTCATCGCCTGTAGTGGCCGGCTAACCGAATCAACCATTAACCGAAAATCATGAATCAGAAACTCAATAAAACATTAAAAGAGCAGGCCGACCGTTTAAAGAAAGCGGTGGATCGCCTGCTGAATATTCCCCCGAAGAAATCACCGGAGTTTGCCCTGCAACCGATCCGGAATCAGCACCGGTTTCCCGGGAAATAAATTTTTCATACACTTAGAGTATCCAAAAGAGATGAGGCCCTTTTTCTAAAGGGCCTTCTCATTTTTAATGAGTAATGAATAATGAGTAATGAGTAAGAGTGGAAAAATCTTTACAGATTTGAAACTGTCTCTAAACTGTAGCGACTTTACCCGAGCTACTCATTACTGATTACTCATTACTCATTACTCATTACTCATTACTCATTACTCATTGCTCATTGCTTCCCCAAATACCCCTGCAAACACGCCACATACTCCTCAAACGCCTTGATCCCCTGCGGGGTGATATGGCAAGAGGTCTGCGGATAATTATCACGGAATTGTTTGACCACTTCAATATAGCCGGCCTCTTTCAGCTTCTGAATCTGTACACTCAGGTTGCCGGCCGAGGCATTGGTTTTTTCTTTGATAAAAGTAAACTCCGCCTCACGTACACTGATGAGCAGTGACATCACGGCGAGCCTTAGCTGCGAATGTAATATGGGATCCAGGTCTTTAAACATGTGATTCCCCCAGCTCTTTTTTGGCGTTGCGGTAATCCTTTTCCAGGATAATGCCGGGTATGAACCAGGCAAACAAGGCCGCAATCGCAGTCAGCAGAAGATCAATTTTTACCGGTGTATATAAAGCGGCCAGGCAACTGACCCAGCAGATGATTCCACCCCAGAGCATCGGCCTGAATTTCATACTGGCACCCGTGATAAAGGTGGGCAGTCCGTACAACATCAGGAAGAAGGAGGCCATATACTCATAGGTCATATTGACCAGGTTCGTACCTGTAGCCAGTTCTACGCTGTCTTTTAATGGCCGCAGGTTGGCAAACAGGACATTCATGATAAAAGAAAGCAGGAATATACTGATACCGAAACCCAGCCAGGTATAATCGATAAACCGGTCTTTGTATCCGGTAACCCGGCTCTGCTTTTTCTCTTTGATCGAAAAATAGATGGTGGGCGCAATGGCCAGCACCGTGAGCAGGTAGATATCAAAGGGCAGCCTGAAATTATAATGGATCTCGGCGAGTCTGACCAGGGAACAGACCACGATTACCAGTCCCCACATGATGGAGGTGAGTCCGGTGCTGTGATTGACATCCTTGGCCCGGTTGATCATGGTGGTGATCAGGGCCAGGCTTTCCTGTTCGGTCATGGGCTTTTCTGGTACTTTCATTTCCTGCTGATTTTCATTTAATTTATTTACAACCCGCTGCTTCCTTTTCACAGACTACTTTACCCCATACAGGGTGGAGATCGCTGGCCGGTTTAAACGTAGCGAATAACTCCATGGCTTTATCAAGGATGGGTTTGGCTGTGCCACAACCGCCTCCGAATTCCGCCGGTGTACTTTTTAAAGAAACCCCGTTGAAATAATAAGGCCGTGGATTAGTTGGGTCCTGGGTCATGGCATCCTGGGTATATTCCTGGATTTTCTGTCCGTACTGCATCCAGCGCTGCATGGGATTGACCAGCATACGAAGGGAAGTATTCATTGCCTTAATCAGACTGAGCTCACTGTTTTTCTTTTCCAGTGCGTCCGCTTTGGCAATCAGCTGATCCACTTTATCCGCTACGACATCATTGTTGGCCACCTCATTTTTGATAAAGGCAACCGTCACCTGGCAATAGGCTGCATAATAATAGGGAAGCCACTGGTTTTTCTCCGCATCGCCGATCCGTTCAAAAGTTGCGGCGATGTCATTCAACCGGGCCACTTCATTCCGGCTGAGAGCACTGTCGATTTCCGCAATATTTTTTTTCATCGCCCCGATAAATTTTTCACTTTGTGAAAAAACAGGCTGAAAGAGTATGGCGGTAAACGCCAGCAGGATGATCTTTTTCATATTATATACAATTTACGTTTAATGATGATTTTATATTTAAAGTCCGTTGTCTATTACTTCATTGCTCCGGTCGATACCAAAGCTGATAAAAGCGCCGATATAAACAAACATCCGGGAGGTGGGAACGATGGGTTCTTTCCGGGCCCCGTTGAAAGAATATTGAAACCCGTAAGTCTGCTTCAGGTTAAAAATATTGCTGACCTGGAGTACATACACCGCAAAGGATTTGGCGTCTTTCTTCCCGATTGAAGGCAGGTAGTTGATCGCGAAACTCACATTGTGAAAATCCGGAATGGTGCCGCGGTCGGTGAATTTATAGTCTGATCCGTCGTAGCGGATATTGTAATAAGGACGCCCGCTGCTATAGGTATAGGACAGGTTAAAATTGGTTTTGATTTTCTGTATAAATTTCTTCGTCACAATGGAACCATTATGCTTTGCCGCAAAATTGGGCGTAATCGCAAAGGGGAAGTTCAGGAAATCCCGTTTGGTATCGAGATAGGAATAGGTAATCCAGTAATCAAAATTTTTAATCGTTTTCTTATCCCGCCAGAAAAACTCGATTCCGCTGGCATCTCCGAAACCGGCGGTACTTACCGCGGCTTCGCTGAATCCCACAAAATCCGTCTTCACCAGGTTGTGGTATTTTTTATAAAACACTTCGGCCCTAAAGGATTGCTGGTTGAGCACTTTCTGGTATTGCAGGATATAATGCGCCGCTTTCATAAAGGAAAGCTCATTGGGAGAAGGCAGGTATCTTCTTTCCGGATTCTGGTAAAAAATTCCGTATGCAAAAGAAGCCTGGCTGCCTTTGCCCAGTTTATAGGCCAGGGAGAAACGGGGCGCCAGGTTGAATTTATCCAGGTACTTTGAATGTTCCATACGAAGTCCGCCTTTCAAAGCCAGGTCATTGGTGGCATAAATATCAGATTCGGCAAATACGGCACTGATGGTCTCTTTAAACGAACCAGGATAGAGTTGACCATTGAAAGCGGTATAATCGGTTTGGTCTTTACTGAAATTATACTCGGTACCAAAACGAATCCCACTGAGTCCTTTGAATTTTTTCTCCAGCACCAGTTTGGCGTTGAAGTAATTGCCATTCATTGCCAGGTTAAAGGTTTTGGCCTCCAGACCTGTCAACAGTACTTCATTGCCCGCGTTATTCTGCATGGCACTGCGGATATCATCTTTATTATTGGTGTAAGATAGGCCGGCATTGATCCGCCATTTTTTGGGGAGGTATTCCCGCCAGGAAAGATTATGAAAATGATTCGTGTTGCTCAGGGCAAACTTGTCGAGGTAGCCTAACGAATCAATACTATTAACGGTAAAAGCCAGTCTGTTGCTGCTGAAATAACCATAGTACTTCAGGATACCAGTCTTTGAGGTCTTGATCCGGAAGTTTGCATCCGCATTGTGGTAATTCGGCACGATGGAATAATCCTGCCGTTGCTTGATGACCGCAAAGGCCGGAGCCAGGTTGGTATAGGAATAACTGCCTCCGAAAGAGGATTTATTATTTTTTGAAAGATGTTGGTAGCCCAAACTGCCGCCGAGGACGCTCAGACCGAGGTTGGCTGAGGTTTGTTCAGGCAAATCGATCGACTCCAGAATGAGGGCCGAAGAAAGTGCCTGTCCATATAAAGCGGAATAACCACCGGTACTGAAAACAGTGCCTTTGAAAATAAAAGGAGAAAAGCGGCCAAACTGCGCAATATTGGGCACACTGCTGAAAAAGAAATTATTGACCAGGGTTCCGTCGATAAAGGTTTTTGTTTCGGCAGCGGTTCCGCCACGTACAAACAGCCCCTCACTCTCACCTACCTGTTGGGCACCGGGCAGTGTTTTCAAGGCCTGGGTGATATCGCCATTGGCACTGGCGGTGGTCACGATATCAATCGGATCCAGAACGGCTGCTGCTCTTTTGCGGTCACTGGCTTCGAAAGTGCCTGCTGACAGGACCACGGCGGTAAGTTCACTGATTTCCTGACGGATCACCACATCAATGGTCAGGGAGTTGCCCTCCAGTTTTATGGTTTGCTCTGATGATTTATATCCGATACTGGTTACCAGCAGCACCTGCTGGCCCTTTTCGTAGGTTTTAAAGGAATAATGTCCGGTGGAATCAGTCGTTGTGCCATCGTAACTGTCCTTGATCGTGATACTAGCTCCGGTTACCGGGGTGTTTTTATTGTCTTTCACCACTCCTTTTATAGTTACCTGGGCTATGGCCCCGGGAAGTATGCCTGTCAGGAGGATCAACAGGAATAGTTGGTTAAGGATGCCGCGTCTCATATTCAGAATTTGAAGACAAACGTAAAGTAGTTTATATTATAAACCAAATATTTTTTACAAAAAAGAACCGTCCCGCTTTAGGCAGGACGGTCGGAACCCCTATGAAAAATATTGTATATTAATGCTTTACGATCTTCTGTTGGGCAGTTTTGCCATCGCAGGTCACCCGTACGATATAGAAGCCCGGAGCCAGGTTACTGGTGTTGATGGTCTCAGTCTGGTTGCATCCACTGGCTGACTTACGGCTGGACACCTGACCATTTGCATTGAACATTTCAAATACAGCCGGCTTATTCTGCCAGTTATTCGGTACGGTGATCCGCAGTTCGTTCATAACCGG